>FR891232.1 GCA_000433755.1 Clostridium sp. CAG:465
ATCTAATTAAATTCTTATTTGATATATTCAAAAAAATCCCATATAATATTTTTTTAATTTTCTTTTAACTTATTATAATAATTTTTTAATATTTTTTTAGTTTCTTCAATATCTTCAGATTTATTCACTTCATCTCGTATTTTACTACTACCATTTAATCCTTTTAAATACCATGCAATGTGTTTTCTTAATTTTAAGTTAGCTTGTTTTTTATCATCAATTTCTAATTGATATTCTATATGCTTATATATTACATTAAATAATTCTTCAAGAGAAGGTATATAATCATTTTCTTCTAAAATACTTTTAAATACCCACGGATTTCCTTGTGCACCTCTTGCAACCATTATTCCATCGCAACCTGTATATTCAAACATTCTTTTTGCTGTCTCACAATTTATTATATCTCCATTTCCAATAACTGGTATTTTAACACTTTCTTTAACTTTTCGTATTATATCTAAATCAGCTTGTCCTGCGTAGTACTGTTCTCTTGTTCTTCCATGAATGGTTACGAAAGCTACTCCATTATCATTGCATATTTTTGCAACATCCACTGCCGTTATTCTTTCTTCATTAAATCCTTTTCTTGTTTTTACTGTTATTGGTTTAGTTGATACTTTTACAGCTTCTTTCACAATACTTTCTACGTTTTTTAAATCTAAAAGAAGCCCTGCTCCATCTCCATTTTTTACAAGCTTAGGAGCAGGACAGCCCATATTTATATCAATTATATCAATGTTTTCATCTTCGTTTAACTTTTTTATTGTATCAGATATAACAGTTTTATTACTTCCAAATATCTGCACTACAGATGGTCTTTCATATTCCGGTATTTTGAGTAATTTTTCAGTTTTATTACTTCCAAACTCCATTGCTTTACTACTAGCCATTTCGGTAAATGTAAGTGCAGGTGATGATACTTCTCTTACAATTTTTCTAAAAGCTATATCTGTAACTCCAGCCATTGGTGCTAAAAACACATTATTATTTAATTTAATATTTCCTACATCTAATTTCTTTATATAACTCATTTTTCTCCTTAATTGTTGAAATATACTTTACCTCTATACTTAAAACCTTTTAAATAATATACATTATTTGTATTTTCAGTAACTAAAAATACATCTTTATTTTCAACATTTCCTCTTCCTTTTTTTATATTATAATCATTTAATTTTGAAATATCAACCAGATAAAATTTATTTGCCAAATCTCCATTTTCTTTTACTTGATTTAAAAAATCTTGACCAAGCGAGTTTATGGCAATAACCTCATTTGTTACTGGCAAAGTTCCATTATCTGTAACATATATATTTACTTCATCTGATACTCTATCGATATTAGATTTATATTCTTCAAAATTAGCAGAAGTTATTGCAGAACTTCCGATAACTGAAACAGAAGAAACAAGTATTAGCATAATACTTATAGCTATAACAACTGTTGATAAACTTAATCCTTTTTTCATTATTCTCCACCTACTTTAAACTACATATATATTCAAATATTTGATTAAAATTTGACATGTTTACGACATGAGCATACTCTTCTTTACTATTCGTTAGCCTAATTGTCGTTATGCCACTTTGTGATATTTTCATACAATTGTTTAGTTGATCATCTATAAACACATCAATGCCAAGTTCTTTACATACCTTTACTTTATCAGTTGCTCCTACAATAAGTTTATCGTATACAATCCCATTTTTATCAAGCCATGTTTTAGCTCTTTCATATGGCATATCATCATGTTTATCCGTTCTTGCAGTAACAATATATATATTATTACCATTATCTTTCAATTTTTTCAGTACATCAACAACCCCTGGTCTTGGAAGAGCTTTATCAACAACTTCAATTCTTTCATTTCTAAAAAAACTTTCCAGCTGTTCATTATTCCATCCAAATAAATCTGTATAAAAAGCTACCATATTTGAAAATCCATCAAATTTTACAGGGCTTTTATCTTTAAAATTTGGATTTATTTTTTTTGTATATTTATTTGCTATGTCAAATAGGTCTTTTTCTATATCAGTAAGCGTGTTATCTATATCTATACCAATATTCATGAACTCCTCCTAATTTAATATATTACTATATTATTATACATTAATACTATAAATAAATCTAGATATATTTAAAATTTTATTTATATTTTTGGAGTAAATTTTTTATTAATTTGAATATTTAGAGAAAAAAATAGAGATGGATTTTCAAATCTCCATCTCTATTTTTTATATATTATTTTTGTTTTACAGATCTTCTTTTAGTTACTACTAATGTAGTTGCAGCTCCTAACATTAATACTGAAACTAGTACAACTATAATATCTCCTGTTTTTGGTGATGTTGCTTCTTGTGTTGCTGCCCCATTTGTTGTTCCATCTTCAGCTTTATTTGATATTACTTCTTTTGCTGGTATATTTATCTCTATACTGTCTTCAAATTCATCATCATATTCTGTTGTTAATGTTGCTGTTATTACAACTTTTCCATCTTTTAGTGCTGTAACATTTCCATTTTCATCTACTGTTGCTATCGCTTCATCTGAAGAACTATATTTTATTGTATAAGCATCTGTACAATTTTCTGGATTTACAACAGTTACTAATTTTTGAGTATTTCCGATATTTAAAACTTCTCCTTCTTCTTGAAGTAGTTTAAAGTCGTCAACATGGTTTTCTATAACTGTTACTTCTCTTTCTGCTTTTATATTTCCTATTTTTGCTGTTATTGTTGTTGTTCCTTCTTTTAATGCTACAAAATTTCCTTCTTGATCAATAGTTCCAACATCTGTATTTGAAGAACTCCATTCAACTGTTTTATTTTCATCAGTTGTATTTTCTGGTGTATATG
>FR891233.1 GCA_000433755.1 Clostridium sp. CAG:465
ACTTGAAAATATATAATCTTCTATTTCATACACACTCTTATCTACACTTGCAAGTGTATATGGATATTGATCCTTGTTAGATGGTTCTTTGTCTTCACTAATATTTATTTTTTCATCATTTATTGTAAGTGTATTATACTTAACAACATAGTTTGATATTAACTCATTCATTTGACCTTTAAAAATATGTTTTTTACCATTTATTTTTTTTGTATTTACAGTTATTATTTCATTTTCTATCATATCTTCTATTGCTGTTTGTTCATCAGTTTTGTATTTATCAAAATCTTTTACTTTTAAATTAATTGCTGAATTTAATTCTTTTCCAACAAGTTTTACCTTTGCATTTGCAAGATAACGTATTACTTCTATGTATGTTGCTTTATCATCTGCATTGTCTTTAGTAATATCACTTTCTCCTATTATTCCTCTATATTTTGCATATTCAACCCATATTGCATTATCATAATTTTCCTTAGGAGTTCCTGCAAATCCTGATATGTCATACATATTAAATGAAGCTGATAAAATCATTTTTATTGCCTCAGACTTTGTTATACTTTCACCAGTTTTTGTACTCTCATTATTATACATTTTATCAAAACCATATGTTTTCATTGTTTCTTCATATTTTTTATATGGTTTAAATTTATTATAGTTTATCAGTAAATTTATTCCAAATACAGCTAGTCCAATAATAACTGCTATAGATATAGCTAAAATAATAATGAATCTTTTTCTCTTATCATACTTATCTAATTTTCTTTTTTCCTTTTTAGGTTTTGTTTTACCTTTTTGTTCATATGATGGAATTATTTTCTTATTTTTATTTATATTTTGATTTTTATTTATATTATTTTTATCATTTTCTTCTTTTTTTATTTTTTTGCTCATGTTATCATTTTCCACTTACATCACCTCTTTATACACAAATCTAAAAAACTATGGATTACATATTGGGCAAGGATAAAATCCTTCCAATGTAATATATGTATTACCTTCCTTTAATACTGCTTTTACTGAAGCTGCTTGTTGTTTTGTAAAAAGAAAACTTGGCGTAATATTTTCATGTGTAGATACTCTATATTCTGGACAATTTACATCTTTATGATATAAATTTAAATTATATTTTGAATAATTTGGTTCACCTTCATTTTTATTTACTTTTGGAATAGATAAATAATAACGTGTTGTTTGTGTAAGTTTAGCTGTACTATATGCTCTTACATTTAAATATCTATTACCAATTGAAATTCCTTGTACTAAAGCCATAATTCCAACGTTTTGAATTTGACTCTCCATTTCTCCTTCTTCTAAAGTTGGGAATACAAAATTATATCTTATTCCAGCCTGTGATGCATAAGAATTGTTGTTATTAGTAGCATATTCCATCTCATCTTGTATAGAATTAATTATAACCTGTTTTCTTTTATTTTGTAAGTTACTAACAACATTTTTTAAAAGCTCTATTTTGCTAGTATCACTAATTGAATTTATATCTCTATTTTTCTCATCTATAAGGGCTAAATTATTTTTAGTATCTGAGATATAGAAACTAGAAACAGGTATCTCAGTAACTTTTCCAGATCTTTTATTTATATATCCTCTATGAGTTATATAGTCATCCATTGTAAATTCAATTACATGAGTTGAACGTAAATTAGATTTTGCCACTTCATAATCATCTGTATAACTTAATTTACCTGCATTATTTACATCTGTATATAAATAATACGTATAAGAATAATACTTCTTTGGTTTTAATACATGTTTTATTACATTTTCCCCATTTTCTGTAAATTCTTCGATTGATGATACCTGAACTCCATTATAATCTATTATAGCTATAGCTGGAATAAAATATTGTAAATATTGTTCTGCTGTTTTATTTCCTTTTATATTAAAGTTATTATATAGTGAATTCATAAAAGTATCAACTGCTATATTTGCATTAACGCTAATTTTGTTATTACTTTCTCCTGAATAACCATAGTCTATTTTATTATCCTCATTTTCAACCTCTTTCATTTGATCTGAAGCATCATTCAAAGCAGAATTTATAATTTTTTTATAATACATTTCTTGTTCTTCTGCTTTTATAGTAAAGGAAACATTTACATACACTGTTATTATAATTGGTAAAGTAATTCCTACAAAAATCAATGCAAAATCAGTTATTTTCATAAATTCACCCCGTTTTCTTTTAGTGATTAGATATAATAATTTGTAAAGCTGTTATATCTAAAGAATCAATTTTTCCATTTCCATTTACATCTGATCTATTTTTTTGATCTTGTGTAAGTGATGAAATATCACTTATATATTTATTTAAGATACTTACATCGGTTATATCTATCTTTCCATCATTATTTAAATCTCCAACTATATAACCATTTGTTATATAACTATTTATATAATTAACATCTTTTTGATCTATTAAGCCATCTCCATTTATATCGTATTTGTATTTCTCATCATCAGATAATGTAGCATTTCCCTCAACATAATTTCTAACTTTTTCTAAATCTGATTCATTAAACATCTTTAAGTTTCCTTCTTCTAATACATTTGTTATATTAAGAGTAAATACTGTTTCGTCTGATTTATATCCCAAAGTATCAACAGCATATACCTTAATTTTATATGTATTTCCTTCTGAGAAAGCATCATTTCCTCCGCTTATACTGTTACCCTCTATGCTAGTACTCGTATTATCACTTTGTTTTATTATAGTCCAAAAATATTTTTCAATTTTATTATTCACATTTTCATTTGATGCAAAAGCTGTAGATACTGCCTCAAATGAAAGTTCCTGTAATTTAGTAACCTGTACTTTAACTTCTGAATTTTGCTCTATTTCATTAGTACCTAGAGTAACTTTTGGAGCACCAGGGGCCTGTATATGTCCTTTGTATGTAGCATCAACTTTAGCCCATGCATTATTTTTTACAATTCCACCATAATTTACCTGTATTCTTGTTTTATTTGAAGTAACTATTATAGCGTTAAATAAAGAACCTGCAAGTGTTGTATTACTATTTTTTACTTTTACATAAATTTCATCTTTTTCATTTAAAGGATATATTTTATTTTTTAATGTTTTATCCATTATAGAACCAGAGGTTGTACTATCTATAGCTTCAAATATATCGTCATTATAATCAATATAACTTTGTTCAATAAAATTACCAGATGCATCGGAATCTTGAGTTAAAACTTTTCTATGAGCTTCTATTTCTATATCATAGATATTTCCAGTATTCCCTAGTTCATTTACAAAATTATTATACATTAATTGATCTATATATCCATTATTCATAACCTGATCTGCAAAATTTGTAGTTGCTTTTAATACTAAATTATATGACATATCATCTTGTCTTTCAAAAAAGTTATATAAGGGAAATAGCACCATAAGAAGTACTAAAACCATTATTGTTATAACAATACTCAAGTTATCTTTCATATACCACTATCTCTCCTCCTTTTATTTTAACTACTAACTTATTTTTAATTTAATGTTATATCTATATTCTTATCACCTTTATATCTTAAAATATAACTATCAGTACCTATAGCTTTTAAGGCATCAGAATAACTCATATTACTACGTAAATTTCCTGATTTTGTTGTTATTGTAACATTATAACCGCTATCAGAATTACCTTCATCATATAAATCTTTTTTTACATAATTTACAAAATATGAAAAAACATCACTACTTGTCAAATGAGATTGACCTTTTTGTGATTCCTCAAGTCCTGTTGTCGGAGTATTAATAATAGAGGAATTTAAACCGGTTGTATACGAAAAAGCAGAATCAGCATAACTATTAACACTTAAAAATAAAACAATAGATAAACTAAGAGCTATTACAAAAATTATAACATAAGTTGCAGTGTACAATAGTGTACTAGTTGAATCATCCATTTCTTATTCCTCCTTTTTAATTTGTTCTAAAATATATTATCTCATTATTTTTCTTTAAAAGAAATTATTACTTTATTGTCATTTTTTTCTACATTAGCTATATACATGCTAGATGAAAATGTAGTATCAATAGAAATTTTTTCATTATCTTTTTCTATTTGCAAATAAATTTTTAAATTGTCTATTTCTTTGTCTTTTTCCTCGACTGTTGTAAAATCAATTGAATTATATCTAATTGTTACATTGCTATTATTTCTATATTTTTTTATTGTATTTAAGAACTCTAACAGAGTTTTTTCAGTATTATCATATGAGTCAAACTCATCAAATGTATTTTGAATAGATGTATCTGTCTCATATACTTGACCATAAATAGTTGTTACTTGATTTATAATCAAAAGTACTGCACTTGCCACTGTCATTGTCACTATTAAGCTTACAGCAATTATTAAAGCTTTATTTGACATATAATCCATATAGTTTAACTCATCTCCTTTTTTTATAAAACAAATAATATATTCAATGAAAGATGTATATTTAATGTGCTATTTAGTAACATCTAAATTTTTGTACTCTTCTTCCATTATAGTACCGCCATAATTTATATATATACGAGTGTTATTCTCAGTTCCACCTATTCCTAATGTAAATGCATTGAATATAACTGTTGCAATAGTAACATTCTCGTTTTTAATTCTTACTGAAAATTCATCTCCCTTATTCATAGTGTATATTCTGTTTGAATTATCAATTTCAACATTTCCAGATTCATTTTCTTTGTAATTTGCATACATATATGGAATTAATGAAATTGAACTCTTATCAATATTTCTATACTCAGATAACTCCATTTTTGAATAAGCAACTGTATCTGTTTCATCAAACACTTTTAATATCTGATCTTGTGTATATTTTATTTCAGATGTATTATATGATAATTTTATATTTTCCTTCTTGTAGTTATTTCCAGATATTGTTACATACTTAGTAGTTGTTTCCTTTAACATATTTGCATATAAAGCATAATCTAATGTTGCAAGAAGTTTACCGTCATCATCATACACATAATATGCTGGTTCATATTTTTTTGAAACATGTTCCATTTTAATGTCATATGTATTTCCTGTAACTGACAATCTTGAAACAAAATTATTATACATCTCTTCCGATATATATCCTTTTGCTGTTACTTCGTCAACAAAACTACTTGTAATTTTAAGTGCAAGAGAATATGATATATCATCTATTTTTTCAAAAGTAATATACAATGGTAGTATAAAAAATATAAGTACAGAAATTAGTATTGAAAAAAATCTTTGTAAATTATCTTCCATATTCCCTCCTTTAGTTTAATCGGCCCCCATAATTGTAATACTAGTACCCTTTTTATCTCCACCAATTGAAACATTTTCTTCAATTTTTATTGTAAATTTTTGATTATCCATAATTTTTTTCATAGCAAGTTCATAATTAGTTGAATTCGCATGAGTATAGCCTAAATTAATTTTAGATACCTGTGGAGTATAGCTTTCATATGAACCAATTAATTTAAAATTTATTACATCAATTCTCACATCTTCACTATTATAAAAATAACTAAGTAAATTTTTTACATCTGCACCAGTAATATAGTTTGTTCCAGATACATTATATGTTCCTGCTGTTAAAATATCTTGAATACTTTGTTCATAATTTGCAGCAAAATCTTGGCCACGCCCAACATTTGATGCCATTTGTTTTGCTGTGTTATAATACATTAAAACTGCAGAAATTGTTGCAACTGCAAGTAAAGTGCTTACACCTATTACAATAGCTCTAATTGGAGCACTTTCGTCCATGATTTTACCACCTCACTTTAAATTTATATATAATATACACTTTAAGAAATTAATTTTCTTTAATTGTACACATTTTCCACATTAAATTAATTTTTTAAACTATATATTAGTAGTAAAGGTATATAACTATATATTCGTATATAATTATATACCTTTAAAAATATTTAAAATACTATTTTTTAGTAAATGTTACTGTAACCGCTCCATTAGAATTTGTTACAGATCCTTCAAATTGTGAAGTTGTACCTAATTCTTTTATTTTTGAATTAACTGCATTTGTAACATCATCTGTTGCCTTAGTATACGATTCATCACCAATTGTGACTGTAATAGTAGCATCGTCTCTATTAACTAACTGAACAGCTGCTGTTCTAACCTGAGCACCAGACATTTTTTTTCCGTCGTATTGAGCAACTAAATCGTTCATTAAACTTTCAGAAATACCACTAACTTGAGCTTGACCTTTGTTTAGTAGGTTTTGTCCCATACCTGTGATTAGCATTACTGCTGCAATTATTATGATTGTGATGAAAAGACCAACACCAATCATGATCGCTTTTTGTGCGTTATCCATAATTTATATACCCCCTTTTAAATAATTATAAACATATATGTTAAACACCTTATGGACATGGTGTTATAACCTAATTTATTTGTCTTTTAGAAAGACATTTTTGTAAAGTAATTCATCATTTGCATTATTGATACAATCATAAGTGGTGCAACTAAATATCCACCTATAAGTAGTACCATTGGTGTAAATCCAAGTACTTTACCTATTGCTGTTTTCTTTTTAATTAACCTTTCATTTCCTTCTTTTCTTCTTTCATGGAAGAAAGCTCTTTCTGTTTCAAGCTCATCAAATGCATCTCTTATTGGTATTCTCTCAACAGCCGATTGTAATTGTTCTATAATTCTTTGGAAATCCTTGTAAGGTACATCTTCCTTTAAATCTTCCAATGCTTCATATGCACCAGATTCATAGTTGTTAAGACATGTTGCGATTGGTTCTTTAAATGCATAAGAGAATCTACATAACCATTCTAGAATCGTTTGTACATCAATTCTGTCTATATACATAAGCATAAGTATAATTGACTGGAATTGCATAATTTCATTTTCTTTTTCCATCTCACGTATTTTGTTACGTATAAATAATATAATTGATGGAACATAATAGGCTATAAATGCTAGAACAAACGATGTAAGTACTTGCCAGAACTTAATATATGAATTTTTAACACTTTGTATTTTGTCATATACTCTTGCAACTTCATCTGCATCAGCTTTACCCGTTACAGGATCAGCAAATTCCATTTCAAGTTGTTCTTTTGTAACATTTTTATTTTTATATTTATCAATATACGTTTTATCTCTATCATTAATAGCTTGTGCAGCTTGTTCTTGTTGTTCTGTAAGCTGTCCAAATGATAAAAATTCATCACTTATTTTGTTATATGTGGCTTTTACATCTATTCTTGTTACATTAAACATAAGTATTAAAGCAAGAATAAATGTAACAACAGCTGCTGTTATTTTATTTACATACAACCATTCAATAGTAAGATAAGAATTAGTATTTTTAATAAGCATTGTTTCTTTTCTATTTTTCTTTGTATGTGGTCTTGATTTAAATGCATCTACCACTAATTTTACAATTGTAATTTTATATAGCTTGTCTTGCCATTTTACACTTGCTACTCTATCAAATTTTATTTGTTCAGAATCTTCTTTTACAATTCTTAACATTAAATATGATACAAATATTGATATTATTATAAGAGACTGCATTATAAATCCAAAACTACTGTTATAGAAGTTTGAAAGTGCTGGAAAGTTTGACTCAGCCCATGCTTGTAATGGTTTTATACATACAATTGGTACTACAGCAATAATATTTAAACTTCTAAACATATAATTTATTTTATCTTGTTTTAGTATTTCAAGATATATATCTTGTAAAATATTGTTTAAATTTTTAAGATAAACAGAAGTTCCATCAACCTTCCTATCACCTAGGTCATAAGTAAGATATGATATACCGGCAAACAATTTAAGAAATCTATTTGGAGCTGTATCATAATATTTTTCAAGCTCAACTTCTGGATTATCAGATATTATAGCTTCTTTTATCTTCTTTAATTGAGGTCCTATTTCTTTATCACCCATTTCATCAATTGCTGTATTAAAAGCCTCATCAATCATTCCATGTTCATGAAATGCATGTCTTATTGCAGTAAATGTATCAGGCATTTGCCTTAATATTTTATTTGAAACAGATGTTATACCAAGGTCTATCATCTTTTCTGCAATAATTAAAACACCAACTATAACTATAAGTGACATGTATAAATCATTTACTAGATTTAGTAATACAAATAATGAAACAAAAATGAATATTACTGCAATTAGCATATATTTACCAGTTCTTTTTCTTATTTCATATTCTGTATAATCATTTGTCATTTCAAGTTTTAATCTTGTTTTCTTTGTATAATACTTTATTACTGGCATTTTAACAAATGTCATATATACCATTTGATATAATCTATCAAATATATCTTTAAAACTAGATTTGTTTTTTACTACTAGATTATCTTTTGCAAAAAGCGCAGAATTTTTCTTATATTTATGTTTTAATATTCTAAGATATACAAGTAATGCAGTTATTCCAATTACAGAAACAGCTAGTAAACCTATTGCTATATAAGTAACACTCATTTTATCACCTCCAAGCTGTATCTATGAAGTTATCAAAACTTTTTACATCTTCTGGTGACATATTGTCTCTCATAGATTTAATATTTTCTTCACTTATTGGATTTACAAATACATACTTTCCATCGTGCCATTCTACAATATTTTTATATGTATAATTACTTGTTTGAGTCATATGCTCAAAATATTCTACTGCGTTATCCATAAAGCTGTCTAACTTCTTGTCCATATCTTTATAATTCTTGTAATCACTATTATATGTAAACTTTTTCTCAAGAGGTATACATTCTGTTATTCTTTCAATATATCTTGTACCATCTGTTCCTCTTTTTAAGTGAATATCAAAGTTTATAACAGATACAACCTGTACCTCTGCAACATCTTCAGATTGGAACATACCTATTTTTAAAAGTGAGTTTCTAAGTGCTGTGATTAAGTTTGGAAATGTTTTAGCATGGTGAGTAAATAGTGTAAACTTAGAGGCAACCTGTGCCATTTGAATCATCCATGCAGCAACCGGATCAGTTGCAACCTCACCTAATATGTTAACTCCACCATCAGTTTTCTTTTGAACGTCTAGACCTTCTTGTCCATTTATAGTTTCAGTTTCTCTAAGTGACAAAATGTTGTGATAAGGATAAATTTTTCTTAAGTGTAACTCGAATGCTGTTTCCTGTACACGAATTGTAATTGTTGGGTATAAATATTTCATTATAGCCATTAGTAATGTTGTTTTACCACAACCCTGTTCACCAGTTATTGCTGTTACTCTTGCGCCTCTAACTAAATATTTTAATAGCTCAATTACATTTGCTTTATTTTCATGTATTAAAAGCTGTTCTGCAGAAATAAGTGTTGGAGGAGCAAATTTTCTTACGAAGAATGCCCATGATTCTGAAAAGTTTGGACGTAAAACAACAATACGAGAACCATCTTTCATTTCATTTATTTTATAACCAACAGACTCAGACAATTGTCCTGGGTTATTATATTTATATATATTTTGACACACTCTTTTAAGTTCAGACTCACTACCAAACGATAAGAAAGATAAGTAAGTTGATTTACCTTTATAGAATATCCAAACACTGTCATAAGACATTGGTATCTTTCTCTCATTCATTTGTTCTAGGTAATCTTCCATACCTACAACTTGATCCAAGAATGATGGAGGTATACCAGATACACCACCAGATACACCATCAATATTCATGTCACGAATATCATCTACAACACTGTATCCTTTATATCCTTGATAAACTCTTTGAACTACAATTTCTAGTTTATCTTCGAAAGATAGAGTATCAGGAGTTACTTCGTTTTGAAATATTTGATGTATTTCAGAAGCTGTTATAACATAAGATGGAACCTCTGGATCAAATTCATATTTAGGTTCATCCAAATTATATTTTGTAATAATTTGTGTAAGTGCCTCTGCTTTAAATTGCTTTTTATATAAATATAACAATATTTCAAATTCATCTTGTGGTGTAAGTTCATCAAATTCACTAAAAGGAATTGCATTATTAATATTAGAGTTGTTTACTTTATATGTATTTCTTAACAAATCAAACATTAAAGTCTTTACATATTTTTTATCACTAGCATCAGCATAACCTGCTCCCTTTAGTGCTTTTTTTAATTCATACTTTACATTTTTTCTTCTTTCAAATTCTTCTTCTGAAAGAGCCAAATCGTAAAGATTCATTCTTGTGATTTCATCAAATTGTTTTTTTATAAATGCTTGCATACTTGCTATACTATACTTTTCTTTTGTTCTTTCAAGTTCAGAACGTCTACTATCTTCATCAGGGCTAGTCTTTCTTACTTTGTAAATTATAAAAAAGGCAACAAATGCAACTAGTAGTACGATAAGTATAATATTAAATACAAAAGCAACTGACATACTTTCCACCTCTTATTCTATTATTTTTAATTATCTTTTATTTTTGCAATATTTACGATCTCATTTACAATGTTTAATGTTTGAAAAATAAAATTACCGTTATAATCTTTTGGATCAGAATTAATATTCTTATATAAAAAATCTATAACAGTTCCAGAATTACACGCATCACTAAACATATAATTATGTGGTATTACATATATAGGATCTTTAACTTTATATTTTAATTTTATATTCATAACATTAAACTTTGAAGCTGCTTCATAATCAGCTATAACAATAATCTTAGTTTTGTCTTTTAAACTCTCATTATTTGAAAGTGTAGTAAAGAAATCACTAAACTTTACTGCATCCTGATTTACAACACATACAACTATTTCAGCATCTGCTACCGTATCCATAATGCTCTTTTTATCTAATGATTTTGGCATATCAACAAAAACTAAATCATATATTTCGTCAGCTTTTCTTGTCATGTATGGAAGATTGTCAATAATTTGTTTATATCCATCAGGATCGTCTGCACTCATTCCATACAAAATATCTAATCTTTCTTTCAAAACAGGTTTAGCATAGTTTTGAATTGAATCTGCTGTAAGTTTATTACTAGAAATAAGTCTAATTAGAGCATTTATTCCAATATTTGAATTATTAAATACACCACTTTGTTTTAATTCTTCATATGGAGTAAAAGAAGATTCCATTTTTCTTGAATTAAAGTTGGCTTGCATAAGTAAACTTGTCACCTTATGTGTCATTCCCATTAACGTACTTATAGCAACTGCCGTATGCGTATTTCCTGTCATGTTTTCATAAGGACTCCAAAATACAATTCTTGGCATTAATTTTTCCTCCTTTTTATTTGAGTTAAAACTTTTTTAGCATTAACATCACCTAATATTTCAGCAGTAAGATCTGCAAGTGTAGCAACATATAGTTTTGTATGTTTTCTTGTATCAATTATTCCACTAAACTGTGAATCAATATCTACTAATTTATCCTGTTCCTCAAGAGGAAATTCATAACTTGGTTCTTTCCAACTTACATCATAGTCTTTAATTTTTTGTTCGAAATAATCATTTGCCGCTCTTGAGACATATGATCTATACATTATCTTTGTCATCTCAAGTTTTGAATCCTCTTCACTGCTATACACTCTCATTGCTTTTATAATTTCTTTATTTTTTGCTACTGAAAGTACACTAGTATCAATAAAAAAGTATACTTTATCTAATCCTCTTGTTCTAAAAAATTCATATGATCTTGCACTATCCATATCAATTAAAACAAAATCATATAACGCAATATTTATACTTTGCTCTGCCATATAATTTTCTACATCGTGCATACTATCAAATCCAACAGCAAAGTCAATATTATTATATTGAGTAACATAGGCCCTGCCTATATTATCTAAAGCAGGTACTATGTATTTTAATTTTCTATCTAAAGTTGCATCAACTACAAGGACTGATTTATCCATTATATTGATGGCTCTTGCAAGATTTAATATCATATCATATTTGTCTACATACCCTATTAATCCAATTACTTGCATTTAATTTCCTCCTATTTTACGGTTCTATTGTTCAGTTGTTCCGTTTAATAAAGCTGTTCTTTGGTTTTGTTGTGTTGTTATAGATGTTTGAGCTCCACTTACAATGTTACTATAATTTTCTTTATTATCAGCTTTGTAACTGCTAAGACCGCTTTCAATTTTTCTTCTTGATTCTTCACTTAATTTAGCTGTAGCTTGATCTAATATATTATCATTTGATTTCATAAGTTGCATTACTTGTGAATTTGGTTGATAATTTTCTGTTATTCTTGTTGCTGATGATGCGAAGTTTTTGTATTTTATAATTAGATCAAACATTTTTTCTGTAAATTCATCGGCATCTGCTTCTTGTAAAGTACTTAGTTCTTTATCAATTTCTTCAGCCACATAACCTTTTGCTGTTGTAGTTGCTTCTTCTGATAAGTTAGTTTGTGATGTTGCATCTGTATATTTAGTTGCATATAATTTTGAACCTTGATTTAAGTAAGAGTCAACTGTAGCACTGTTAAGAAGTAATCTTTCATCTTCTGCTAAATCCATCCAAAAAGTTGTTCCAACAATATTTTCTATTTTCTTTTGCGCTAAAACAACATAATCTGTTCCGTTAGGGAACATTATTCTTATATCAACATAATCACCAATATTAAGGTCAGTTGGCATAAGAACTGTATTTACTTCTTGAGATCTTACATCAGCTGCAACTATTTCAGAAGTAACCATAGTGCTAAGGACTGGAACATTAGCCGCAATATTATACTTTGCAACGCTTCCAACTACTTCATTTGTGCTTTTTGCAGCTCCATTTGGTATTGTGTTTTTATTTATGTTTTTAGCAATAGTAACCATATCATCAGTAATAACCTCACCTTGTATTATATCTCTTTTACAAACAACAACATCTTGTGTATATTTTTTATTATACCCATTATTTGTTCCATTTTGATAACTCTTTACTGTACTTATTGACCACCATAAAGAAAGTCCAATTCCAACTACACCAATTCCAAGGCCAATAAATACTCCTTGCATTGTTTTTTTCTTAATTTGACTCATTCCAATCATATGTTTCAACCTCCAAAAAATTAATTTTTACCTCAAAATATATTTCATAGAAATGAAAATATACTATATCATATCTAGTATATATTTTTATTAATAAAAAATCAACACTGAGATAAAAATTTTTTTTAACAAATCGAAAATGAAACAAAAGTGAAACATTAATGAAATTTTAATGAAATTTAACGAGTGAATTCTTGTAAAAAAATGTCAAAAGTTATTACAAATATTGTAAAAACCTTTGACACTTTTAAATAATATATAATCTATAATCTATCCTTTATTTATAAGATAAAATCTTGCAGCTTCCTTAATATAATCAACTAAGTTTGATTTTGGAGCGTCCTTTAATATTACAAGCTTACTCTCCCCTATCTTTTCATTTGTGTCTTTATTAAATATTTCAATATTTCCTACTTCATCTCCATTAGAGATAGGTGCTATTAAATTATCATTATATGTTATTTTTTCAACTGTATCTATTTTTGCACCTTTATCAGCAAGAATTGTAACACCATCTTTTATAGCTACTTCAAAACTTTGGTTTACACATTTATTAACATTTATACTACCAGTCACAACTCCTTTTTCACAAACACTTTTAACTTCATAATTTGCAAAACCATAATCTAAAAGTTGTTTTACTTCTTCAAGTCTTACAGCACTTGATGGTGCTCTCATTACAACCGCTATAAAAGAAGTCCCATCTCTTGTAGCAGTACCTGATAAGTTAAACAATGCTTGTGAAGTTGAACCAGTTTTAAGACCAGTTGCGCCCTCATAAAAACGAATTAACTTATTTGTACTATTTAAGCCAAACGTTCCATCTCTTAAAGTATCTTGCCAAATAGATGTATATTTTAAAATATCAGGATGCTTTGTTATAAGTTCTCTTGACATTATTGCAATATCTTTAGCTGTTGTATAATGTCCTTCTTCATCTATTCCATGTGAATTTTTAAAGCAAGTATTTTCCATTCCAAGTTCTTTTGCCTTATCATTCATCATTTTAACAAAATTTTCTTCACTTCCACCGATTTTTTCGGCCATAGCAACAGTAACATCTCTATGTGTGAATTTCTAGCATGAAAAAAATCTAATTAAATAAACTTAAATTTATAATTTATTACAATTTCATTTTTAGAAATTAATATATTATAAATAAGTTTTTCTATCAATTCTTCTTTTATATTATTATTTATTATATTATTTTCTTGTTGTATATTTTTTTTCAACTCTAATATATTTTCTTCATTTATATTAGACTTTAAATCATTATATTTATTTATTTCATTTTGTATATTATCTCTTTTTTCTTTTAATATTTTAGTATCTTTTAAGTAGTCTTCATCATTTATTAGATTATCAAGTTTTTTCATATATAACGAATCTATATTATCATTAACTCTATTGTAATCATAATTTAACTTCTTTAATTTTTCATCTATATTTTTTAGATAGTCTTTATTTTTCTTTAATATGATATCATCTTCTGCACTTACTAAATCAAACAGTTTTTTATAATGTCCTTTTATATTATTAATTATTTCTTTTTCTAATTTAAAATAATTATAATAATATTTCCCGCAGCAATTCATATCTGATTTTGGGCAATTAATTGTTACAACTTTATCACTTCTTACATTAAAATTTAATTTTCTTCCACACTTTGCACAACGCATATATGGTCTAAATAAATAATTGTGTACTTTTACATTTGTCGTTTTTCTCTTACTATTTAATATCTCATGTACTTTTTCAAAATTACATTTATCAATAATAGGTTCATGTGTATTTTTAGTAATTATCCATTCGTCTTTATTAGTTTGCCTTTTTTTCTTTTCTCTATATGAAACTTTATTAACAACATTTCTTACTGTATTGCCTATATACACCTCATTTTTCAAAATTCTCAAAATTTGTGTACGTTTCCAAATACCATACATATTTGTTTTCTTATTTGGTGTAATATGATAATATTCTGCAGGTGTTTTGATCTTTTTTGAATTTAAGTATTTAGCAATATACTGTGAACTTTTTCCGTCTATATACATATTATAAATTTTCTTAACAATTCTACTTGAATTCTTATCAACTACTAATTTACCTTTATTATTTGGATCTTTTTTATAACCGTAAGGTGCATATGTTCCCATATACAAACCTTTTTCCATATTACTTCTTTTACTTTTTTTCAATTTATCAGAAACATCTTTAGCAAATTTTTGGTTGTTATATAACTTAAATTCTATAAGTACATTGGCTAAACTATCCAAATAAGTATCTATATTATCAAGCACTGCAATAAATCTTACATCATGTTCAGGAAAAAATTTTTCTATATATTCTGATGCCTCTACACTTTCCCTTGCAAATCTAGATAGATCTTTGACTATTATAGTATCTATTTTTTTTAACTTAACATCTGATATCATTTCTTTAAATTTAGGTCTATTAAAATTAGTTCCACTATATCCATCATCAACATATTCTTTATTAATTTTAATTCCTATATCTTCTGCATATCTTTTTAAAAGTTTTCTTTGATTAGAAATACTTTCACTCTCTGCCTTATCACCATCATCTTTTGATAACCTCATATATATACATACATTATTAAAGAAGTCCACTAACTACATTCAACTCCTTAAAATTAAACATTATTTCTATATTTTTTTCCTTATTTATGTATATATTATCAATTAATAATGTTAAATCATCCTTTTTTAATATAGTTGATTTCAATATGTGTTTTACAGTTTTCTTTAATTCTTCATCTTGTAATATTTTATTATTATCTATATTATAATTTTGTCCCTCTACCTTTGTTTGAGTTAATGTTTTTTCTAATTCTTCTCTCTTTTTTATCAAAATATTATATATTCTATCATAGTCAATATTATCAATAATGCCATCTAATTTATCAAGATAAGCTTTATCTATTTTATCATTAATACCTTTTATATCTAATTCTATTTTATCTATTTTTTGATTATAAAGGTTTATTTTTGCATTAATCATTGTAGAATATTTTTCTTTTATCTTAGTAAAATCAATTTTGCTAAGATATTTTTTCATAACTTTTTTTATTTCTTCTATAATTACTTTTTCTATTTCATCATAATTAATATATGTTACACTACACTTTTCATTACCAACTCTTGGTTTACTAGCTGATGAACACATACAATATCTTCTAATAGTTACTTTATCTTTATACTTATCTTTTTTTGTTATAATGACTAATTTTCTACCACATTCTTTGCATACCAACAAACCTTTTAAAAGGTAATTATGCTTATTTACTTTGCTCGATTTATTATTGCTTAATAATTTTTGTACTTTTTCAAAATTGCATTTATCAATAATAGGTTCATGTGTATTTTTGTTAATTATCCATTCATCTTCTGGTGTATTTATTATTTTTTTACTTTTGTAGTTTATCTTCTTTGTTTTTCCTTGAACAGAATCTCCAACATACACTTCTTTTGAAAGCATCCTTCTTATTGTTTCAGGATTCCATTTATTACTAATAGTTGTAACATTTTTTCTTGAAGCAGCCGGAGGTGGAGTTCCATCATTATTCAACTTTTTAGTTATTTGATATGTTCCCATACCACTTAAGTACATTTTAAAAATATCTTTGACTATTCTACTTTCCATTTCATCAATAATCAAGTGTCCTTTTTTGTTAGGATCTTTTTTATAACCATAAGGAGCTTCTACTGATATATACATACCATCTTTCTTCTTATTATATAACATAGCTCTAAATTTCCTAGATGTATCTTTACAATATAGGTCATTCATAACTGCTCTAAGTGGTAACATATCATCAGTTTCTGTGATTGTATCAATTTCATCATATATAGCAATAAACCTAATATTATTTTCAGGAAAATATCTTTCTATATATCTTCCTACCTCTGAATAATCTCTACCTAATCTTGATAAATCCTTTACTATGACCATATTTATATTCTTTTTTGCAATATCTTCTTTCATTTTATTAAGCCCCGGTCTATCAAATTTTAATCCTGAAACACCGTCATCTATATATTCATTACATATTTTTAATCCGTTTTCCAAACAAAATCTATTTAATATAGTTCTTTGATTGGAAATACTTTCACTTTCTACCTTATCACCATCTTCCTTTGATAATCTAAAATATAATCCTACTTTATAATCTTTGTTATTTTTATAGATATTCAATCCATACCACTCCTAACAAAGCTATTTATCATACATAATAATATACAAATTCAATAATTAATGTCAATCCCTTTCTAAAATTCTTTCCATAATAAACTCCTCAATTATTTCTTGAAAAGTTTTACCTTCATTATTAAATTTACAAATTATATTTATATTCTCCATAGCTACCCCCTAATTTAATATTATTAAAATATTAATCCTTTAGAACTTTTCTTCTTCTCTTTTCTTTAATTCTCCATATGCAACCTTTCCATAATCTACAAATTTTTTTCTTTTTTCTTCACGTCTACTACACTCAGAACTAACCTTCAACATTGAATATATTATTAAAGTAACTACACCCAATATATATGATATAAGTGCTATTAAAATATGTTTTATCATTTTATTCACTCCTTAAATATTTTTAAAATCATAATTCGCTCTAACAGCCATACGAATTTCACGTTCCCTAGGATCTCTACGGACTGCCCCTCAACCTACATTAGCCAGACAGAAGTTTCATTATTTGTTATTATGATTTTTATTCATTTTTCAATGTACTCAGAAAGTTCTTTATGACCTTTCTACTAATTAACAGCGAATACATATAATCAATTTGTCACATCCTTTTTAAATTTTTTTACATTTTCTTCAAATTTATATACCAACCACATTTTTAATTCTTTTTTATCCAATTTTTTATTAAAACTAAAAACTATACCATCTATCATTGGCATATACGTTTCTAATAACTTGTCCATTGCTTCTCTATCTCCTAATTGTGCTTTATCTAATAATGTTTCAAAATCATCCATTACTTTCCCTCCATTAATTTTTTTATTTTCTTTTTTATTCTGTTAATTTTCGTAGTTACATTTGTTGTTGATATTGACATTACTTTTGCAATTTCCTTTGATGTATAACTATCTAAATATAACAAAATAATTTTTCTTTCTTCTTGGTTCAATTTTTCTATTGCCATTCTCAAATCTAAATTTCTTATAATAGATTTATCAACATCAAAAAAAGAAGTGCCAATTTCACCATTAAGTGAAACTGACACTTCAACAGAATCATATGAATATGATTCTCTAATGTTTTTATTTACTTTGTTTAATCTATAAAAATCAATAGCATCATTTTTTAATGCAATTTGCATATATTTTGTA
>FR891234.1 GCA_000433755.1 Clostridium sp. CAG:465
ATATCAAAAAAAAGATTTAGCAAATTAATTCACTAAACCTTTTTTACAATATATAAGTATTATTTATTAAAAGCTTCTTTTATTTCTTCTTTTAAATTATTTAAGAATTCATCTAAAGAAATGTTATCCATTTTTTCTCCATCTCTTTTTCTTACAGATATTGAGTTATTTTCTACTTCATTTTTACCTAAAATAATCATATATGGATCTTTTTCTAATTGTGCATTTCTTATTTTATGTCCAATTTTTTCATCTGATGCGTCAACTTCTACCCTTATTCCTGCATTTTCTAATGTATCTTTTATACTATATGCATAATCAACTTCATTTTCAGATATAGGTAAAATTCTAACTTGGTTTGGAGAAAGCCATAGTGGGAATGCTCCTGCATATTTTTCAATAAGAAGTGCCAAAGTTCTTTCATAGCATCCAAGAGATGATCTATGAATAATATATGGATTTTTCTTTGTTCCATCTTTATCAACGTATTCCATTCCAAATTTTTCAGCAAGCATTTGATCTATTTGAATAGTTATAAGAGTGTCTTCTTTACCAAATACATTTTTTATTTGAATATCTAGTTTTGGTCCATAAAAAGCAGCTTCACCTATTCCTTCTTTATACTCAAGTCCTAAGTGATTTAATATTTTCTCCATAGTTCCTTGAGCTTCGTTCCATTCTTTTTCAGTACCTATATATTTTTCTTTGTTATTTGGATCCCATTTTGAGAAACGATATGATACATCTTCATAAAGTCCTAGAACCTTAAGCATATATATAGCAAGTTCCAAACATTTTCTAAATTCATCTTCTAACTGTTCTGGTGTACACATAAGATGACCTTCAGATAATGTAAACTGTCTTACACGAATAAGTCCATGCATCTCTCCTGAGGCTTCATTTCTAAACAAAGTTGAAGTTTCATTAAGTCTCATAGGAAGATCTCTGTATGATCTACCTCTATTTAAATATGCTTGGTATTGGAAAGGACAAGTCATTGGTCTTAAAGCAAATACTTCATCATCTTTACTTTCATCTCCCATTACAAACATATCTTCTTTGTAATGATCCCAGTGTCCAGATAGTTTATATAAATCAGATTTTGCCATATATGGAGTTTTTGTAAGTTTCCAACCACGTTTTGCTTCTGTATCTTCAACAAATCTTTGTAGTATTTGAAGCATTTTTGCACCTTTTGGTAAAAGAATTGGCAAACCTTGACCTATGATATCACTAGTTGTAAATATCTCAAGTTCACGTCCAAGTTTATTATGATCTCTTTTTTTAGCTTCTTCTCTTTGTTCCATAAAACTATCTACTTCTTCTTGAGTTTTAAAGGCTGTTCCATAAATTCTTGTAAGCATTTTATTATGTTCGTCACCCTTCCAATATGCACCAGTTGTAGATATTAGTTTAATTTTTCCTACTCCCTTTGTATATAACATATGAGGCCCAACACATAAATCCGTAAATTCACCTTGTTTATAAAATGTAATTCTCTCACCATCTGGTAATTCTTCAATTATTTCTTGTTTATATATTTCTCCATTTTCTTTAACGAATTTTAGAGCTTCATCTTTTGAGAGTTCAAAAGTTTCTAATTTAAGATTTTCTTTTATAATTTTTTTCATCTCTGACTCAATCTTTTCAAGATCTTCTTGCTTTAAAGAAAGATTATCAAAATCATAGTAAAATCCTGTGTCAATTGCAGGTCCTATTGCAAGTTTTGCGTCTTTATATAGCCTCTTTACAGCTTGGGCTAATATGTGTGATGCTGTATGTCTTGCAACTTTTACATCATAATCTCCTTCAAAAACTTCTCCGTCATTTTTTAAATACTTCATAAAATCACTCCTTTTTATATCAAAAAATGTACCTCTATAGACATACATTTTTTGTCTATAGGGGTACAATATATTTATTGCACGGTTCCACCCTAAATTTTACTTAATTTATGATTGTACGTAATCAACGATGGTTTCCCATTAACTCAGGGGTAGTCTTCAGAAAATTCTTACTAAAATTAGCTTACAGCCCATGACTAATTCTCTCTTGTAGCAGTGTATAATCCTACTCGTCCCTTCAACGTTACATTAATATTATACTACTATTTTTTAATTTTTGCAATATTTAAATTAAATTTTAAAAATTTAATTTATAAAATATTCAATGTGAAAATTTAAAATATTATATATTACATGTTGACATATTATGTAACTAGATGTATAATGATGACTATCAAAATAAGTTAATATATCTAAACTAAGGTATATTCTATTCTATATTAATTTTAAAAAGGAGAGACTATCATGAAATGTGAAGAAATAACAATCTCACGTGAAAACATTCAGGAAATATTTAAGAAAATATCGCAATACTTAAAAGCAGATCCTGACACTCATATTTTTTTATCTGAAAATATAATAAATGTATTAAAAAACGAAGGTAAAAACTATCATATATACATGCACAATTACATTTGCAAGTATTCATCAAAACTTTCAAATATATTACATTTTTCACTTCATAAAGATATTTCATTTAGTGATGTAATTTCATCTATGAGCTGCATAAAATTTTCTATGGATTACTACATGATTGTTATATATAGGGGATACAAAATTCCAAAAGAATATAGATACGATGAAGTAAATTTAAAAAATTGTTTTATCTTCAATTTATCTAAATAGATTTTAAAAGCACTTGCAAACGTTTAGGTTTACAAGTGCTTTTTTCTATTAATAAATATTATAATTTTTACTTAACAACAGATGACATTATCTCATAAAAGTTATTATTTTTATATTCAATTACATCATATTTTACTTCAAATTCCTTCGTTTCTTGAATAAGTATTTCGCTTGTCCCATCTTGATTTAAATCAGCTACAAAATTTAAAGAATATATTGGCCATTCCTCAGCATTATTTTTATTATTTATATAGTTATATTTAATTAATTTACTTTTTCCTGTACTACTTACATAGACTATTGCACTATATGCTCCTTTTCCTTTATTTACCTCATTTGTTGCAAAAATGATATAGCCTTTTTCTATATCAGATAAAACAATATCATATACTTCTGTAATTTTTACACTCATATTAAATATTCTATACATTCCAAGTGTTTTTTTTACATCTTTTATATAACTTTCATCAATATTATTTATCTTTGTGGCTGGATTTGGCATAGCATTAATATCTGAACTTGCAATTGCAAAGTACTCATTTAGCAAATTTTGTTTTGATATGGTTGTATATATACTTGCCGTTTTTGTATCCTTAGAAATTTTTCCAACATTATATTTCCCCATTTTTCCATCTTTTGAATATGCATCAACTTCAGTATTTTCCCCATTCTTACTATTTAAATAATACTTTTCATTTGCAACCCATTTTTTATCATAAGTAGCACCTAGTATTAAATTATTAACAATTATTGGAGTCGAATTAGAAGCCACATCATCAGATACGTTACTAGCTGATGAATCAATTCTTTCAAATACAATTTTCTTACTAAATAAAGAAAACAACAAAACAGCAATACACGCAACTGCAATTATTGATAAAATTATTATTATAACCTTTATTCCTCTCTTTGCTTTTAATTTCTCTTTTGAATATTTTTTCATTTATATACCTACCTTTCTTACTTATTTAGGTCTTTTGAATAATACATTAAATTTTTACAAGTGTATGATGATTTTTTTACATCTTTATATTTTTTCCCACAACAATAGTCACTTATCGTTTTTTCATATTTATCAAATCCTAGTTTAACAAAAAAAGGAATATCTTTTTCAGTTACACCAACTAAAATTTTATTATGTTTTTGTTTAAAGTTTCCACATAAGAATTTTAATAAACTTTTAGCATAACCTTTATTTCTATATTCTTCTTTGGTTACTAAATTTTTTAATTCTAAGTTGCTATTATCATCTAAGAATATTACAGCAAGTGATATAACTTTATTTTCTATTTTTAGTGCATACACATCTGATTTTTCCAAGTAACTTTTTATACTTTCTTCTGATGGATCAGCCTCTAAAAATAACTCCATATATTCATCCTTATTTTCTATTTTTCTTACTTCAAATCTTTGTCTTGATGATGTTTCATATTCATCTGGCAACATTGGCTTTAAATATTCAAGAGTATTATATCTTTCTTCAAAAGAAAATATACAGCCACAATATTTTTGCATATATATTCCAAGTTCTCTTGCCATATTTTGTCCTTCTCTAAAATGTTCTCTATAATCAGTCGTTAGATATTTAACTCCATATTCTTTCTCAAGTCTTCTACCAGCTTTTTCAATTAAAGTATGATTTTGATAAGGACTTATGGTAAGAGTGGTAGCTACTACATCAAATCCATTTTCTTTTGCATATTCAAATACTTTTTTAAGTCTCATATAATAGCAATACTCACATCTAACTTTATACTTCTTATCCTTTCCTACATTTTCTACTACAAACCTTACATAGTCTTTCATGTTATACTCATCAATTATTACATTTTTACATTCCTTTATTTTGCAAAATTTGATAAAAGCATTTTTCCTTCTTTCATACTCAACTCTTGGATGAATATTAGGATTATAAAAACAAGCTGTAAGATCAACTTTTTCTTTTTTTCCCTCTTCATTTAATATTCCATTTAATTTTATATCATTTTCTATATAAGTAAAACATGGTGCACAACAGCAATGCATAAGTAATTTTCTCAAATTATATTTCATCTCCTAAGTACTCAAATCTATATTTTTGATTATTTGGATTTTCTTTTCCATCAGGAACCTTCTCAAAAAACATATATTTAGGTCTAATCCATGTTTTTTTATCACCATAAAGTGCAGTATAAACCACCCATTCTTCTAAAGTTTCACTATTTATAGCTATTTTTTCAATTTTATATAATTTATCATTTCCTTTAAAATGTCTATAAATACCACCTATTTTAATTTCATTTTCCATAAACACTCTACCTCTTAATTATCATTAAACTCATATCCTAAATGTTCATACGCAAGTTTTGTAACTAATCTTCCTCTTGGCGACCTTGTTAAAAAACCAATTTGCATAAGATATGGTTCATATACATCTTCAATAGTATCTCTATCTTCTCCAATTGATGCAGCTAGAGTATCAAGTCCAACAGGTCCACCATTAAATTTAGTTATCACTGTAGTTAGCATTTCCCTATCCGAATTATCAAGTCCAATTTCATCTATTTCAAGTCTATCCAAAGCTTTTTTTGCAATTTCATAATCTATTGTATCTTTTTCTTCTACAAGTGCAAAATCCCTTACTCTCTTTAAAAGTCTATTTGCAATTCTTGGAGTACCACGTGATCTTGAACCAATCTCCATACTTGCATCTTCATCAATCTTAATTTCAAGTAAATCAGCACTTCTATCAATAATTTTAGCAAGTTCTTCATTCTTATACAATTCAAGTTTATGAATTATACCAAATCTATCCCTTAAAGGTGAAGATAGAGAACCTGCTTTAGTTGTAGCTCCAACTAAAGTAAATTTTGGAAGATCAAGCCTTATTGATCTTGCTGATGGTCCTTTTCCTATAACAATATCTAAAACGAAATCCTCAAGAGCTGGATACAATACTTCTTCAACAGACTTATTAAGTCTATGAATTTCATCAATAAACAAAACATCATTTTCCTGTAAATTAGTAAGAATTGCAGCTAAATCACCTGCCTTATCAATAGCAGGACCCGATGTTACTTTAATATTACTTCCCATTTCATTTGATATAATTGTTGCAAGTGTAGTTTTTCCAAGACCTGGAGGTCCATATAGCAAAACGTGATCTAGAGCTTCTCCTCTTTTTTTAGCAGACTCAATATACACTTTTAAATTATTCTTTACCTTGGTTTGCCCTATATACTCTTCAAAAAGCTTAGGCCTTAAAGTAAACTCCTCTTTTTGTTCTTCTTCATTTTCTATATATTCTGGTGATACAACTCTATCTTCTATCATATTATTACCTCTTTTTTCTTCCTAATTATATCAAACATTAGTTTTTAAGTCAACGAATATATGAATTTTTATCTAGGAAAAAGACTCATGCTACCCTATGGTACCATGAGTCTTTTAACCCTACACTTTGTTTTGATATTTATCAGGCATAACCGAAATATCTCTTATCATATCTCCATTTATTAATTTTATTTCAGTTTTACTTTTATACGGAACAACCTTTATCCAATTATCTTCCACAGCTACTATTTTTCCACAAACCCCAAAGCTATCATTAAATATAGAAATGGAACATACTTTACCAATAAACTCTTTTATTAATTCTTTTGGCATATTTCTTTTTACACCTCGCTTTTTATTCTTTTTTGTTATTCTTAATTTTCTATATAAGTTATTATTTAAATAAAATATCAATAATATGAGAACTAAGAATATAACAATTACATAACTATTAATTTTAAACACCTCATTATATACATTGCCTTTTAGCTCTTAAGTTTAAAGGCAAGATTAATTTATTATTTTTCTACTAAAGCATCTGTAACAACTAATTTTCCATCCTTTATTTCAAATACTGTTTTAACTTTTCCTTCCGCCTTTTTATAGTCGCTCTTTACATCGCTTGATGTTGCGTTTAAATATAAAATATTTTGCACACCAATAATTTGAATTCTCTTTGTATCTGAGTTTTTAGAAACTTCTACTTTGGCAGTTGTGTCATTTTTATTTTCAGTGTTTTCTGCATCATTGCTACTTGTAGCACTTGTATTTTTCACAGTTTCATTTGTTACCTTATTTTCTTCTGTCTTATCAGAAGACTTTTTACTATCCTTATCAATTTTCATATCTTCAGCTATAAAATAATTAAACTTATTCATTACATATTTTTGTCTATATGAATTTTGATTAACTTTTGTATTAGTATAGTCTAATATATACTCATCTGTTTTTTCTGGTAAATACGAAATATCTCCTTTATCAAGTTTAACCTTTAATTTTGATGTATTAGTTGTATCCCAAGTTGAAGAAACCATATATCCTTTAGGTTCATCACCTAAACTGTCTTTAATTAAATCTGTAAATGTTTTATCATCATTTAGTTTTAGAAGACATGCATTTCCACTATTTGCATCAGTTACAAAAATATAATTTGTATCAGAGTCAACCTCAACAGAAAGTTCGACATTTACATCAAATGTTTTTCCGGTATCATACTTTATAACTTCTGTATTTTCACCATTTATATACTGTATTCCAACACCAGAATACATTTCTAGGTTAGGAGCTGCGCCTTCTACTGCTGATACATCTGAATACTTTTCTGTACCATAAAGTACTACATAATCTTCAACATCATCATTATCTACATAGTCTTTTATAACCCTTATAACCTTTTGATTTTCTCCAAGAGATATTACATCCCCTAATTCTTCACTATATTTTTTTGTAAGCATTTCCGGACTATTAAAAAATTTATTTAATCCATAAACACTAAATCCAACTACTAAAAGTATTCCTACTAAGAATACAGCCATTATAACCTTCTTTTTCATGATACCTCCATACATAAATTATTTTTTCTCAGCTCTATCTAAAAAAACAATTCCATCTAAATGATCAAGTTCATGTTGAATAACAACAGCTTCCATTTCAGAAACAGTTTTGGTAACTTTTTTACCATTAATATCAGTATACTCAACTTTTATTTTTTCATGCCTAAGTACATTTTCAAATTCATTAGGAAAACTAAGACACCCTTCTTCAACTTCAATCATAGCCTTTGATTTGTATGTAATTTTTGGATTAATAAGAATATGTGGCTCTTTTATTGGTGTTATTTTTCTTCCTTTTGAATCAGTATCCTCAATATATTTAGAATCATATACAACCATGGATTTTAACATTCCAACTTGGCATGCTGCAAGTCCAATTCCATCATTTGCATACATAGTATCTAACATATCTTGAGCTAGTACTTTTATTTTTTCATCAATCACTTCTATTTTTTTTGCTTTTTTTGTAAGTATTTCATCACCCTTTAGTCTAATTGTTCTAATTGCCATTTTTACACTCCTATCTATTATAACTTTACATCATTTTGATTATTATTAATATTTTTTGTCATAAGCATACCATCATATATAACATTTGTCTCACCTGTATATGTCTCATTTTCTGGTAAAGCTTTGATATTTTCTGCTACCTCTTCAGGGCCATTACCCATCTTTAATTCTTGCCATTCTGATTTAGATATTAAAACTTGTCTTGGTTTACTTCCCTCATAACCAGATATAAGGCCTCTTGCTTCCATTTGGTCAATTATTCTACCGGCTCTTGAATGTCCAACTTTAAATCTACGTTGTATCATAGAAGCTGACGCTTGTCCAATATCAACTACTAAATCAATTGCATCCTCAAGTAAAACATCTGCATCTTCTCCATCATCTGAAGAATCACTTCCACCTTTTGAATTGTTATTACCAGCTTTCTCAATAGATTCAAGAATATCCTCACTATACGTAGAATTATTTGACTCTTTAATTGACTCAACAATTTTTTCAATTTCTTTTTCAGAAACAAAAGCTCCTTGCATTCTAAGAGGTTTTATCTCACCAGTTGGAAAATAAAGCATATCTCCTCTTCCAAGCAACTTTTCAGCACCTGCTGAATCAAGTATTGTTCTTGAATCAACTTGAGAAGACACAGTAAACGCAATTCTTGAAGGTACATTAGCTTTAATTATACCTGTAATAACATCAACAGATGGTCTTTGAGTAGCAATAATAAGATGCATACCAGCTGCTCTAGCCATTTGTGCAAGTCTACAGATTGCATCTTCAACATCATTTGGCGCAACCATCATAAGGTCTGATAATTCATCTACAATTATAACAATCTGAGGAAGTTTTGCACCTTCTTTTTTACCAATAATTTTGTTATATCCCTTTAAATCTTTAACCCCAACAGATGCAAATAAACTATACCTTTTTACCATTTCCTGTACAGCCCAATTAAGAGCTCCAGCTGCCTTTTTAGGATCTGTTACAACAGGTATTAAAAGATGTGGTATTCCGTTATATCCAGACAATTCAACCATTTTTGGATCTATAAGTATCATTTTTACTTCACTAGGCTTAGCTTTGTATAAAATTGATACTATTATTGAATTTATACATACACTTTTACCAGATCCGGTAGCACCTGCAATAAGCACGTGAGGCATTTTTGCAATATCACCAACGCAAATATTTCCTGCAGCATCTTTTCCAAGTGCAAAAGTAAGCTTAGACTGAGCACTATTAAATATATCAGATTCAATTACTTCTCTTAGAGTAACGGATTCAGCTATCTTGTTTGGCACCTCAATTCCAACAGCAGCTTTACCTGGTATTGGTGCTTCTATTCTTATACTTTTTGCTTCAAGATTTAACGCAATATCATCAGATAGATTTACTATCTTACTTACCTTAACTCCTGTATTTGGAGTAAGTTCGTATCTTGTTACTGTAGGTCCTTTAGTAATATTGGTTACCTTTGCCTCAACTCCAAAACTTGCTAATGTTTTTTGAAGTTTTACAGCAGTATCCCTTATTGCCTTCTTGTCAAAGGTTTCTTGCCCTTTAGGCTTTCCTAAAAGGTCAATTGAAGGAAAAGAATAATTTTCTTCTTCAGAAAGCCTTGTATGATCAATAGTTAAAACTTCTTTTACTTTGTTATCCTCTTTTTGTTCTCTTTGTTTCTTAAAGTATTCATCTCTTTGCTGTTTAGCTTGCATTCCCTTTTCATCAGGTTTACCACCAAGTTTATTAAAATCAAATTCTAATTGCTCAGCATTTGCAAGTCTTAGGTTCTTATCTGTATTTGGACTCCCTTTTTCATCCATCTTTTCTTCAAGTTCTTTTTTTCTTAAAGCAGCTTCTCTTTTTTGCTTTCTTGTAAGTTTTTCTTCTTTAGGTTCCTCTTCATCATCTTCTCCATCATTTCTAAATAGAATAGAACAAACATAAGCTATTCCATTTCCAATATATGCAAACACATTATATATTGCATTAAATAACTGTTTAAATGATATATCAAAAAAGCACAAAGCTGTAATTAATGTAACAAAAATAAGTAATATTCTTGCTGCAAGTGAACCTAAAAGCTTTACAAGTGGTGTAGCAACAATTGCACCAACTAATCCAACTATATTTTTTCCGTCAACACCCAAATTATATGAATCAACCATAAATTTAACTGGATTGTCAAATAAACTTAAATTATATAAAGTAAATGAATATATTATAGAACATAAAAGCCCTACTAGTATAACTCCTTTATATATTTCGGTATACGGTTTTGTTTTCTTTTCCGAAGCTATTTCATGAATACCAACTATAATTAAAACCAAAGGTAACATTAAGGCAAGATTACCAAAAAATCCCCTTGTAATATTATTTAAAAAATCACTAATTGTTCCTGCATCCTTGAAAGTTAGCAAAACAAATAATATGATTCCTATAGCGACTAAAATTCCACCATGAAAATCGCTACTAAATGTTTTTACATCCTTTTTAGATGCTTTTTTCTTACTATTACTAGTTTTCCTTCTTCCCATTTATTTTTACACCAACCCCTACTTAGTGTTTTAATTCAATTCTTTTCTGTTGTTTTCAACAACTTGAAGAGTTTCTTTTAAAACCTCTTCAACTTTCTCTAAAATTGCATTTGCGTACTCATGCGTACCTGTACAAATTTCTTTAGAAACTTTATTAGCATTTTCAATTATTTCTTCCTTTTGAGCTAAGGCTTTTTTTGTTATAGCATTCTCATCTATCATTGTAACAATTTTAGATTCAGCATTTTGAATAATATTATCAGCCTCTTTTTGTGCATCCTCTATTATTCTTTGTCTTTCCTCTTTAACCCACTTAGCTTGTTTTAATTCATCAGGAAGTTTTAATCTAATATCTTCCAATATATCACGAAGCTCATCAATATCTACCATGACTTTTGAAGAAAAAGGTACTTTTGAACCAGATTCTAATATTTCTTCTAAACTTTCTAATAACGTAAATATTTCCATTTTTCTACCTCCATTTAAAAAACTTTAAAACTACATTTCCATAATTTCTATTATCTATACATTCTAAATTGCTAAATTCATCAGCAAGTTTAATGCCCTTTTTCTCTAGTTTAGTCATATAATTTTTATCAGTTTCGTACACTATAATTCCATCTTTTGCTAATATATTTTTATTTTCTGATATATATTTTAAAGTTTCAATGGCAAATTTACTATCATAAGGTGGATCTAAAAAAATGATATCAAAATACATATTTTGATTTTGAATTTGCCTTAAGCACTTGATATAATCCTTCTTTGTTATTTTAACACAAGTTTTAGCGTTAGTCAACTCTACGTTAGATATTATTGTAGAAATAGCTATATTTGAACTATCATTTAGCCATGCAAATTTTGCTCCTCTACTAATAGATTCTAAGCCTAAATTTCCAGTTCCAGAAAAAAGATCTAATACATTGGCATCTAAAGTATAAGGTATTAAGATACTAAACATAGCTTCTTTTACCCTATCAAGAGTTGGTCTTGTTTTCTCTGTTTTTGGACTATTAATAACCTTTGCTTTATATTTTCCAGCAATTATTCTCATTACATTTTCACCTAACCTATTATATCTAAAACATGTGGCTTATTTCTTAAAGTTAAAGCTAATGCTTCATCAATATTATCAATGTATATTGCATCATCCAAATAATCAAATGCTAAATCAAATTTTTCTTTATCATTGTATAGTACTTTTAGTATTGTATCGCCCTCATGAACCTTTTCTCCAACTTTCTTTGCAAATTCAAAGCCTACAGCATAGTCTATCTCATCATCCTTTTTATTTCTTCCTCCACCAAGGCAAACAAGTGCTTCACCTACTTTTTTACTATCAATTGAAACAATATATCCATCCTTTTGAGCATGAATTTCTTTCATGTATTTTACGCTATCTTTAAGGACAGGCATATCTAAATTCATTCCTATCCAATCCATATATACCTCACAAATATGTCCTCCCTGAGCCTTTACAAGTTCAATAAATTTATCATAAGCTTTTCTCGATACGATAGCATTTTCAATTCTTAATTTATTTTCATCAATATCATCGCCACAACCAGCCATTTTTACCATATAAGCTGCAATTTCAAAAACTACATCCTTTAAATCTTTTAGATATTCAGATTTTAATGTAGTTTCATCAGAAAGTAAAAATGAAATAACTTCCTTAATTTCAAGTGCATTACCAACATTTCTTCCTAAAGGTTGGTCCATGTTAGTAACAATTGCCTTAGTTTCACGTCCAGCCATATTTCCAATATCAACTAACGTATGGGCAAGTTTTCTTGCATCATCAAGATTTTTCATAAAAGCACCACTACCAACTGTAACGTCAATAAGTATCTTATCAGCACCAAGAGCTAGTTTTTTACTCATAATCGAAGATGCTATAAGGTCAATTGATTCAACTGTAGCCGTTGTATCTCTTAAAGCATATAGCTTTTTATCAGCAATTGCCACCTCTGAACTTTGACTAATTAAACACTCGCCAATTGTCTGAACTTGATGACAAGCTTGTTCAAGCGATAAATTAATATTATATCCTTTTATAGCCTCAAGTTTATCAGCAGTTCCACCAGTAAATCCAAGCCCTCTTCCAGACATTTTAAAGAAATCTACCCCAAGGGCCGCAACAATTGGAAGGACAATCAAGGTAACCTTATCTCCCACACCACCAGTAGAGTGCTTATCTACAATATATTTACCAGGAGTTTTTATATCTGACAAATCAAGAATTTTAGCGGACTTTGACATAGCATCAGTCAAATATAGCAGTTCATTTTTAGTAAGCTTATTCAAAAAAATAGCCATAAGAAGAGCTGACACCTGATAATCAGGAATTCTATCGGCACAATATTCTCTAATAAAAAAATTAATTTCATCCTTAGTTAACTCATAATTATCTCTTTTCTTTTCAATAATATCATACATTCTCATAACAACACATCACCCTATCCCTACTTCGATATATCAAAAATCTACCAACAATATATCATTCACCACATGTAATACAACGTATTATACAATATATCACACCTCATATTATACCACATATTATACAACACAACATATCATAACTCATATCATAACTCATTTTGCACACTTTTTCAACCCCAACTCCAAAATTCCCGAGTTAGTTTTGTAAAAAAGTATATAAATAGATTTTTTATATCATATCGACAAAACTAGACAATAATTATTACTATTTTTTCCTTGATTTCAAATTCAAAAAGTGATATACTAAATAAAATTTCACTGTGGGGTACACAGGTTGAGCGTTCTAACTACACTTTTTAGTGACTATCTACGAATTTAGTAGTACCTATTTTTTTCTTTTGAGATAGGAGTTATACATACTAAAATGCCAGAAATTCTAACTCAAGTTTTATTTATTTTTATCAAAAGAAATTTAAAGTATTATATTCATGAGCTATTCATTTTTATCTTTTAGCATAGCTATTTTTTTCATGCATTTTTTCTAATTACGCAATCTTTTTCTATTAATTTTTACAAAACTAACTCCGAGGCATAGAATGCAAATTTTGTAATATACTGGAATATGTGGGGTGATTTTTTTGTGTGGTTTTTGTGGATTTATGAATAAGTCAGATTTGGTGCAAAATGATAAAATTATTTGTTCAATGGTGAATAGAATTAAGAAGCGTGGGCCAAATGCTCAAAATGTTTATATAGATGAAAATGTTGCTTTTGGTCATGCTAGACTTAGTATTATTGATGTTAAAAATGGTAATCAACCAATGATTAAAGATTTTAACAATAATAAATATGTAATTATTTATAATGGAGAACTTTATAATACAAAAGAGTTAAGGGATGACCTTATTTCTAAGGGATATACATTTTCAACTTCTTGTGATACTGAAGTTGTCCTTAATTCATATATACATTATGGTGATGATTGTGTAAATTTATTAAATGGTATTTTTGCCTTTGCTATATACGATAAATTTAATAAAAACATATTTTTAGCTAGGGATAGACTTGGAATAAAGCCTTTATTTTATACTATTTCAAGCAAGGGTACATTTATATTTTCGTCTGAAATAAAAGGTTTACTAGAACATCCTGGAGTAGATGCTATTATTGATAAGGAATGTATTATGGAATTGTTTGGACTTGGTCCTGCACATACACCTGGTCGAACTTTCTTTAAAAATATTTATGAAATTAAAGCTGGATTTTTGGCAAATTACTCATTAAAGTACGGCCTTGTAAAAAAAATGTATTGGGATCTAAAAACTAAAGAAAATACTGATACAACAAAAGATGCCATAGAGCAAATACATAATCTTTTATGCGATGCAACTAAGAGGCAGCTTGTTTCTGATGTGGGTATATGTTCCATGCTTTCTGGTGGATTAGATTCTAGTATTCTTACTAAAATTGCTCATGATGAAATTAAAGATATTAACACTTTTTCAATTGATTTTAAGGATAATGATAAAAACTTTACTGCTAATTCATACCAGACGACAAAAGATAGTGAATTTGTAAAAATAATGAAAGATTTTTTACGAACAAATCATAACACAATAAAAATTGATAATACTGAACTTTTTGAGTTACTTGAAAATTCAATGATTGCACGTGATATGCCAGGTATGGCGGATATTGATAGTTCAATGTTTGCCTTTTGCAAACACATAAATCAGCATGGGTTTAAGGTATGTTTATCTGGTGAATGTTCTGACGAAATTTTTGGTGGCTATCCTTGGTTTTATAAAAAGCACTTGATTGATAACGAAGGTTTTCCTTGGGCACTTTCTGAAAATTTGAGAAGTAATTTAATTAAACCTGGTATTTTAAAAGAAAATATACTTAAAGATTATATATATAATAGCAAAAAAAATACTTTAAAAAGCGTAGAAGTGCTTGATAAGAATGATGATTTTGAAAACACATTTAGAAATATAAACTATCTTACTGTTAAATGGTTTATGAATACATTAGTAGAACGTACAGATAGGATGTCTATGGCAAATTCATTAGAAGTTAGGGTCCCTTTTGCGGATCATAGAATATTTGAATATGTATATAATTTACCTGCTAAAATGAAACTGGGACTTTACGAAAATAACATTCCTATTGAAAAATTTTTGCTTAGAAAAGCCTTTGAAAATGAACTTCCTAGTGAAATAGTATACAGAAAAAAATCCCCTTTCCCTAAGACGTATGATCCTGTATACTTAAAACTGGTTGAAGATAAAATGTCTGAAATTATAGAAAATAAAAATTCTAAAATAAGTAATTTAATAAATTTAAATTTTGTTAAGGATATAATTGCTATACATGGTGAAAATTTAACTGAAAACTTATTTGGCCAATTAATGACATATCCTCAAACTTTGGCTTATCTTATTCAAATTGAAATGTGGCTTAACAAATATAACCCAAGAATTGAAATATAATTAAAAAATTTAATCTAAAATGTTCTATTTTTTTATTTAGTTCATTTTAGATTATTTTTTACAAAACTAACTCTGTGGGAGAATATTTTTTTGTGTTTTGCACATTATATTTGTATATTTTAAGGAGTGAGTTATGAATACTAAGGAAAATCATGTGGCTTTTATAATGTGGATAATTATTATTTTAGTTGTGGTTGCTGCTGTAATTTTAATTTTAACATCTAATGCTAATTTATTTAGTAATGAAAATAATAATCAGAGTGAACAAGCTAAGAATTTAAATGATAATAATGTAAATGAAAATAATAATAATAGTAACAACAATAATAGTGATAAGAGCGAACAATCAAATGATAATACCAATGATAAACCTGCCACAGCTGTAGCCAAAGAGGAAAAGGAAACAGCACCTCAAACACCAACTGAGGTGCAAATTGCAACGTATACCACTACTTTATATGACAAGGAACAAACTAGAATAGATAATATTAATCTTGCTATTTCTAAGTTAAATGGGGTTATAATTGAAAACGGAGCTGAATTTTCTTTTAATAATACAATAGGTCCTATGCATGAAGGTAATGGTTTTAAAAAAGCAACTGGATTTGATAGTAATGGAAAGAAAATAAAAATATCTGGTGGAGGAATATGTCAAATAAGTAGTACGCTTTACAATTGTGCATTGATTGCAGGATTTAATATTACTGAAAGGCATCCTCATAGTAGACGTGTATATTACGTTCCAAAAGATAAAGATGCAACTATCCTTTATGGTAGCTTAGATTTAAAATTTGTAAACAACTCTGGTTCTAAAGTAAGAATTGATGCTTCAGCTACAAAATCCACTGTAACAATAACTTTAGTAAAAATAAAATAAAGGTACATGTACGTATTGTACATGTGCCTTTATTTATTTGCATCTATAAAGATTTTTTCATATGGCTTCACATATCCAAGAGATTCTCTTGCAACATTTTCTATATACTCATCTGATTTAGTATTACCTTTTTGATTATTATAGTAATTAACTAGTTCTCTTTTGTTTTCTATATCCGCAGTATACATTTCAATTTCTGAGTCATATTTATTTATTTGAACCTGTTGTTCTATAAATGTATAGACAAAATATATAGAAAAAGCAAATAAAACAATCATTACAGGCCTTATTTTCTTTTTCTTATTTATTTTATTATTAATATTTTCTCTTTTTTTCATAAATCTAAACCTCTTTTGTCTTTTTTCTTAATGGTTTTACTTTAAATACGCTCTTAAAAAACTTACATATACAAGATATCACATATAAAAACTTTTTGCAACATTTTTTTATTATTTTCTTAGTTTTTTTAGCAAATTTTAATATAATTTGTAAAATTAAAATTAAAGGTAAAAATATTGTAGAAATAATTTCTCTAAACATATTAAAAAACAATATGTAAAGTTTCATCAAATATTTACTTATTGTAGTAAAATATACACTACAGCCAATTAAAATTCCTAAAAAAACATATAGTCTTATTTGAGAGTCTAGTAACTTTATAATACTAAAAATAATTACCATAGTAACTATAATAAAATATATACTATCTTGTATCATTACTGTAAGAGTACTTACTTTTTTTATTTTTCTATATGCTCTGAAAAAATCAAATATACCTGCAATAAGTACTCCTATTAAAACAAATTCTATAAAGTCAATAACTTGATTTGAAACATACATACTTTCTCTCTTTCTTATTTAAATAATTTATTCATAAACCCAGTTTTTTTTGCATTATTTATATCACTATATGCAACTGCTATTATTTTACCTTCTATTATAAGCTCATTATTTTCTAAGTTTAATTTATTCATTTTTAAATCATCACCTTTAATGGTAAGGATGCCAAGATCAGTTTGTGCTATAACTAGTTCATCATCAAAGCTATGTATATCAATTACACCTGTGACTGATACCTTTTCCCTATTTTCCATTATAATATTTTGATTTGTTAATACTTTATCTGTTTTGTTCATTTTAAAATCTTCCATAATCCCACTCCTTATTTTAATTTCGGATTTTACATCTATAATATATATATTCATTAAAATTTCTTTTATTACAAATTTGTCCACATAGAAAAAGATATAGCACATGCTATACCTTTTTACCTCATATCTTTTAAATCATTTATAAAATCTCTAATATTTGCAGCTTTCTCAAACTCATAGTTTTTAGCAAAAGATAACATTTCTTCAGTTAGCCTATCTATTGCTTCTTGTATACTTTCTCCCTTTTTAATTTCAATATTATCTTCTGATTTTTCACCTTCATCATAAGTTGCTTTTACGCTATCTCTTACTTCTTTTTTTATTGTTTTAGGAACAATTCCATGTTTCTCATTATATTCCATTTGAATTTTTCTTCTTCTATTTGTTTCTTTTATAGCTATTTCCATTGAATCTGTAAGCTCATCAGCATACATTATTACTTTTCCATTTGCATTTCTGGCTGCTCTTCCTATAGTTTGAATAAGTGAACGTTCACTTCTTAAGAATCCCTCTTTATCTGCATCAAGTATTGCAACTAGTGAAACTTCTGGAATATCAAGTCCTTCTCTTAATAAATTAATTCCTACTAATACATCAAATTTACCAAGTCTTAAATCTCTTATTATTTCAAGTCTATCTAATGCTTCTATATCTGAATGCATATACCTTACTTTAATATTTTTCTTATCTAAGTACATTGTAAGTTCTTCTGCCATTTTTTTGGTTAGTGTTGTAACAAGCACACGCTCTTTTTTAGCTACTACTTCGTTTATATTATTAATCAAATCTTCTATTTGTCCATCTATTGGTTTTACAATAATATTTGGATCTAAAAGTCCCGTAGGTCTTATAATTTGTTCTGCTATATCACAAGAATGTTCTTTTTCATATTCTGCAGGCGTTGCACTTACAAATATTTTTTGCTTTGCCTTCTTTTCCCACTCATCAAATTTTAGAGGCCTATTATCAAGTGCTGAAGGTAATCTAAATCCATTCTCTATAAGTGCCTCTTTACGTGCTCTGTCCCCATTATACATTCCTCTTATTTGAGGTATTGTAACATGAGATTCATCTATTACAACTAAAAAATCGTCGCCTAAATAATCAAATAAGGTATAGGGTGTGCTTCCAAGCTCTCTTCCACTCATATATACAGAATAATTTTCTATTCCTTGACAAAATCCTGTTTCCCTTAACATTTCAATATCAAAGTTAGTCCTTTGTTCAAGTCTATATGCTTCTACTACTTTTCCATTATCTCTAAAATACTTTAGTCTTTCTTCAAGTTCTTTTTTTATTTTTACTATTGCATCTTCTATTTTATCTTCAGGTATAACATAGTGAGATTTTGGATATATGAACTCATGCATTGATGTTGATTTAACTTTTCCTGTTATTGGATCAACCAAGCATACTCTATCTATTTCATCTCCAAAGAACTCTAGTCTTACTATTTCATCAGATTTGTCTGCTGGGAATATATCTACTATATCACCTTTTACTCTAAATTTTCCTCTAGTAAAGTCTATATCATTTCTTTCATATTGGATATCAACTAGCCTTTTTAATACTTCATCTCTTGATTTTTTCATTCCTGGTCTTACTGAAAGCACTAAACTTGAATAATCCTCTGGAGAGCCTAATGAATAAATTGAAGATACGCTTGATACTATTATTACATCTTTTCTTTCAAAAAGTGCTGCTGTTGCACTGTGTCTTAATTTATCAATTTCGTCATTTATACTACTGTCTTTTTCTATATATGTGTCTGTTGATGCAATATATGCTTCTGGTTGATAGTAGTCATAGTATGATATAAAATATTCAACTGCATTCTCTGGAAATAATTCTTTAAATTCACTGTAAAGTTGTCCTGCAAGTGTTTTATTATGTGCCATTATTATTGTAGGTTTATTTACCTGTTCTATTACATTTGCAATGGTAAAAGTTTTTCCAGAACCTGTCACTCCAAGTAGAGTCTGCCCTTTATCTCCTCTTTTTACACCATCTACTAATTTTTTTATTGCCTCTGGTTGATCACCAGTAGGTTTATATTTTGAATGAAGTTTAAACATATATGTTCCTCCAAATTTCTATATTCCAAAAATATTTGCTTTAAGTATCATTTTTGTAATTTTACTTTTTTCTTCAAATTTTATTTTCCAGGTACTCCCAAGTATAGAACGTCCTTTAATATATTCTTCTGCTGGTTTACCTAAAACTCTACATAATTTCTTTTGAAGTTTTATATCATTAGTATATACCACAATTAATTCTTCTTTATATAATACATTTATTGTTGTTTCTGTTTCACCTTTATTTGCTTCTTTATATATTTTCTTTTCCATTATTTTTCCCTCAAAACTAAATTTTACACGTATATTATACAATGAAAACACGTGTTTGTAAACCTTTTATACCTTAAAATATGCTAAAAAGCGATGATTTAAGTTTCACCGCTTTTTATTTTTAATCTTTTACATAATAGTGTTTTATAGGTTTTAGGTTATCATCTAATTCATAGCAAATAGGATTTCCTGTTTGTAATTCAAGTTTTATAATATCCTCATCACTAATATTATCTAAATATTTTATAAGTCCCCTAAGACTATTTCCATGTGCTGCAATAATTATTTTTCTTCCATTTTCTAATTCTGGTTTTATATCTGAGTTCCAATACTCTACAACTCTTTTTATTGTATCTAGTAAATTCTCTGTTTTAGGTAGTTCTTCTTCTGAAAGTCCATTATATTTTGGATCATTACCAGGATACCTTTTATCTGATTTATCTAGTTCTGGAGGTCTTACGTCTGTACTTCTTCTCCATAAAAGTACTTGTTTTTCACCATATTTTTCTTTAGTTTCCTCTTTATTTAATCCTTGTAAAGCTCCGTAATGTCTTTCATTTAATTTCCAACTTCTTTTTATTTCAATATTTTCTTCATTCATTTCTTTTAATATATATCGTAAAGTATCCTCTGCTCTTTTTAAAACAGATGTAAATGCTAAATCAAATGAAAATCCCTTTTCCTTTAATACCTTACCAGCTTCTTTAGCCTCAGCTATTCCCTTAGGTGATAATTCCACATCTGTCCATCCAGTAAATTTATTTTCAAGATTCCACATACTTTGACCGTGTCTTACTAACACTAATTTTATCATATCAAATTCCTCCTTTTATCCTAATGCTACATCAAGAATCATCATTAATACAAATCCCACAGCGACTCCAATTGTAGCTATATTTGAGTGATTACCTGCCTGTGATTCAGGTATTAATTCTTCAACTACAACATATATCATAGCTCCTGCTGCAAAAGCTAATAAATATGGCAATACTGGAACAATTATACTAGTAAGTAAAATTGTAATAATAGCTCCTATGGGCTCTACTATACCAGATAGAGTTCCATACAAAAATGCTTTAGATTTTGACATACCTTCACTCTTAAGCGGCATAGAAATAATTGCACCCTCTGGAAAATTTTGAATTGCAATTCCTATAGCAAGGGCAAAAGCTCCTGCCATAGTAATTCCTGCATTTGACATCATAGCACCTGCAAAAGTTACACCTACCGCCATTCCTTCTGGTATGTTATGAAGGGTTACTGCAAAAACAAGCATAGTAGTCTTTTTAAGTTTTGTTTTTATTCCTTCAGGTTTATCACTTTCTAAATGTAGATGTGGTACTAAGCTATCTAGTGTCAACAAGAAAAGAATTCCAAGTAAAAATCCAATTGAAGCAGGAAGCCATGAAATGCCTCCCTGTTCCTTTGTCATATTTATTGCAGGAATTAAAAGTGACCATACAGACGCAGCTATCATAACACCAGATGCAAAACCTAAAAGCACTTTTTCTAATTTATTATTCATTTTATTTTTCATTAAAAATACAGTCATACTTCCAAGTGTTGTTCCAAGAAATGGAATTAATAATCCCCAAAACAAATTCATACTTATCCCCCTTTTAATATTTTTTAATTATTCATTTGCTTTTAAACTTGTTACCATATCGATGTTTTTTACTTTAGTTGCTAAAATTTTATTTACAAAATATGAAACTATAAATGTTCCCAAAGTTGCATATATGTATGATAGTATTTTTATTTTTGCACTAAAATCATAACTATCACCAAGCGCTGCTTTAAAGATATAATCTACCATCATATATCCTAATGGAAGTCCTATTATTATAGCAACAATTGTTATCCAAATATTTTGCATTACAAATATCTTCTTTATTTTTTTATCATCAAAGCCTAATACTTTTAAAGTTGCAAATTGATATCCTTTTTCACTATATGAAAGTATACCAAGGTTATATATTATTACAAACCCAAGAATTACAGATACAACAATTAAAATAACTACCATCATTTTTACCGTTTTTAACATGCTCTGCATTCCTTCTTTTAAATTTGAAATACTTTGAATTACTTTTACACCATCTAATTTTTGAATATTACTAAGATCTAAATTTGTATATATTGAATCTGCTCTATATTTTATTCTTAAAAAATCTGCATAACTTTTTGAAATATTTAAACTTTGACTTTGGGGATCCCTATTAAGTCCTATAATGTTTGTTGTATACCAATCATCATTTCCAAATATATGCCATGTTATACTATCTCCTACATTTAATCCAAGTGTTTTTGATAATTTTTCTGTAATAAATACACCATTATCACCAATATCAATAAACTGCCTGTTATGTCCTGTATATTTTAAATAATCTTTTGCATCATTAATAGTAACTGTATTTGTTTCTTTAGTTCCATCTTTTTTCTTTATTTCTATTCCTAATGTTTTACTTGTTGCATTACCATATTTTTCTGTTAAATTATTAAATTCTTCATCTGTGTAATCATTATCAAGAGAAAGTTTATAACTAAAATTATACAACTTATCAAATTGCCAATCCAAATATGAATTCATTGTATCAAGCATTCCAAAGGCACAAACTATAAGCATAGTGCAACCAATAATTCCAACCACACCCATGATTGTTCTTCCTTTGTTTCTTGTAATATCTCTTAAATTCCATCTTACTGAAAGTGATGAATTTTTAAATATACCTTTGGTTGTTATATTAAACCTTCTTTGTTTTACTTTTGGAATTTCTAATCTTAAAGCTTCACTTGCAGGTTCTTTTAATACTTTTCTACAAGATAAATATGTTACGAAACTTATTATAACAACAACGGCCAATGCTAATATATATACAGCTGGTACTAACGCTGTATTATATACTGGTACTTCAAAAAATTCCATTTCCTGTTCTAAGAAAAATCTACCAAGCACAAAATTTCCTACTAATACACCTATTATACTTGCCAAAATACTTATATACATTCCATAGCTTACATAATGAAATACTATTTTTCTATTTTTAAAGCCTAAAGCTTTGAGTGTACCAATCTGAGTTCTTTGTTTTTTTACAAATCTATGCATTGTTGTTACTACAGATAAAATTGCAATTAACAAAAATAACATTGTAAATACAAATGAATATGTACTGCCTTCTTCTATTTCTGAATTGTATGCTTCATAAGATGCACTTGAATTTCTATCAGTTACTGCAATTGCAGCTTCTATATCGTTTTCCAACTTAACCTTTGTATCATTTATTTTATCTAAGTTATCAACATCAACTAATATATTGTTAAATATGTAATAGTCTTCTATATTAAAATTAGGTATAAATTGGTTTATCATATCATCTGATATGTCATTTACACTAATTCCTATACTTTCACTTATATTTTCTTTTACTTGGTCATATATATATTCTTTTGGGAACTCATTTATAGATAAATATACGTATCCATAATCTTTATGTGTTGGAAATATCTCAGATTCATTTTTTATACTATATACATGATCTGGTGTATTTATAAGTCCTATTATTTTTTCTTTTATATCATATTTTTGGTATGTAAGTGTGATTTCATCTCCAACTTTAAGTCCAAGATTTTTAGCAAGGTAACTATCTACCCATACTCCATTTTTATCTTTACTAAAATTTTCTCCATCTACAACATACATTTTTGATATGCTATTTTCTTCTATGAAATTTGTTTCAAGAGATACATTATCAAAATCTTTAAGCGAAGTTGTTAAGGTAAGCACTCTATTTGCATCTTTTACATTTTCCGTATTTTTTACTTTATTTAAGTCATAAGTCTTAAAGTTTTCTCCAGTAAGCCACAAATCCTGTAAATTATTTTCTTCATAATATGTATCTGCACTTTTTTGCATTCCGTCCATATAGCTATGAACACCTGCAAAAACAAATACTCCTAAAAATATCATTAGAAAAATGGTTATAAATTGTGACTTGTTTTTCATTATATCCCTAAAAGCTTTTTTTCTTAACATTACCATTTCACCTCATCAATCTTTTTAGGTTCATTGTTTTTTTCTACACTCTCAATCTTTCCATTTTTTACTCTAATTATAGTATCAGCAATTTCTGCAAGTAATGCATTATGCGTTACTATCACAACAGTATTAGCTCCGTTATTTCTATCACATTGTTTCTTTAAAAGTTTTAAAACTTCAACACCTGTCTTAGAATCTAATGCTCCTGTTGGTTCGTCACATAATAATAGTTTTGGATCTTTTGCAATCGCTCTTGCTATAGATACTCTTTGTTGTTCACCTCCAGATAATTGATTTGGAAATTTATTTGCATGTTCAAGAAGTCCTACATCTTTTAAGGCTTCTTTACTATCTACAGGATTTTTTACTATTTCTTTTACAACATCTACATTTTCTTCAACAGTAAGAGTTGGTAATATGTTATAGAACTGAAATATAAATCCTATATTTTCTGCTCTAAAATTTGTTAATTTCTTTTCATCATAATCTGAAATTCTTTCATCTCCTACTTCTATTACTCCTGATGTTGGTGTATCCATTCCACCAATTAAATTAAGAAGTGTTGATTTACCTGCTCCAGATGGTCCAAGTACAACTACAAATTCTCCTTCATTTAATTCAAGGTCAACATTGTCTAGTGCTTTATATTCTTTTTCACCAGTTTTATATACTTTACTTACATTTTTTATTTTAATTATTTTTTTCATTTTTCCTTTCCTTTCTAACATGAAATTAATTTCATATTTTTATACTAATATATTATACTATACTAGAAAAAATGTCAAGAAAATATGAAATGTTTTTCATATTTATTGACAATTATTATAAATTAATATATAATACTAAAAAAAGGAGAAAAAATATGCAAAATAGTGAAATAAGACAACCTGTCCAAAAACGTTCAATTGAAAAAAAGGAAAAAATAATAAAAGCAGGGTTTGACCTTATTTGTAAAGATGGCTACCACAATACAAATACTGCAAAAATCGCAAAAGAAGCTGGAGTATCTACTGGTATTGTATATCAATATTTTAAAGACAAACATGATATATTAATTGAAGGAATTAAACTATATTCTAACTCAATATTCTTCCCTATGTTATCCATACCAGACACATTCTTTAAAAAAGCTGATTTAACACATATACTAAAAAAAATGATAAATGCTTTTGTAAAAAACCATAAATTATCAAAAAAAGCCCACGAAGAAATAGTTGCAATGCAGCACTCTGATCCTGAAATTGCAAAACTTTTCTATGAATATGAGATTATGACAACAGAGAAAATAACTAATTTATTACTAAAAAATGATATAAATACAGAAAATTTAAAAGAAAAAGTTCATATAATGATTCACTTAATAGACGATCTTTGTCATGAAATTGTATACCATAAACACAAAGAAATGGACTATGATAAAATGACAGATATAGTTATTGAGTGTATAATAAAAATAATACAGTAGAAAAATTACTACTGTATTATTTTTAATTAATTTTTACTTTACTTTTATTTTTGTGTAAATTATCACAGAAAATTTATTTCCATTTAAAGCACAATGTTCTTCACCTATTTTGCATAAATTAAATTTATTAAGCCAGAATTTAGAAAGAGCATCAAAGCAAACCAAAGAATCTGAAATTAACGAATACGTTTCAATGTATTCATCATGTCTATGACTATAAATTTTCGAATTAGGCTCCATAATTAAAGCTCCTGTTTCATAGTCATCATTTCTGATGTTCCCTTCAAAGGAAATTTTTAAAATTTTACCATTGGAAATCTCTGATGAAAGGAATTCCATTTTTTCAGGTTTAATACCAATAAGAAACAAAGTTTCTTTCATTTGAATATCAAGATTATTTAAAAAAGTGGTTGTGTCATTCATTATACTGTCTCCTTTTAATTTTTTAGATATCAATCTTTAAATTATTATTGATATATAATATTATTTAGCAATAATATTGTACCATATAATTTGGCTTTTGTAAAGAATTATGAAAACTATATACACATAAAATATAGCAGATGGACTAATTTCCATCTGCTATTTTATTATAAATTATGTTCTTTTTTTGTTTTAACAACTTTCATAGTAGTAAATCCCACAATACTAAATCCAGCTACCATTAATACTATTAACATATCTAGGCTTAAACTTCCACCAGTTACTGGTAATGTTTTTGCTTCATTATACACAGTTGCTTCAAATATTTCTCCATTATCAGTTAATTTAAATGATTTTTCTTTGCTATCAACTATGTATTTATCTGGTGCAGATATTTCTCTGTAATAATATTTACCTACTATTAAATCTTGTTTTTCTGCAATACCATCTTTGTTTGTTACTATTGTATCAACAACATTTTTGTTTTCATCTAGTATTTCAAAAGTTACTCCTTCTATTGGAGTTTTTATTCCTTTTTCAAGTTTAATTATTCTTAAAGCTCCTTTTGCTCTATTGTTTACAACTGTTTTTTCAATTTGTGTTTCTTTAGATGTTACTGCAAATTCATATTCATTTTCATCAATAACATAACCTTTTGGAACGCTTACTTCTTTGTATGTGTAAGTTCCTATTTGTAAATCTTTAGAAGTTGCTTTACCATTTTCATCTGTTGTTATAGTGTCTACTTTATTTTTGTTTGCATCATAAATTTCAAATTTTACTCCTTTGATTGGTGTATTATTATCGTCAACTTTTATAACATTTAGGTTACCTGTTATTCTTTTATTGATAACTTCTCTTTTTACTACTTCGTTTTGTTTATTTATTTGGATTTCAAAGATTTCATCATCTTTTACATATCCATCTGGTACTTCTA
>FR891235.1:0-136 GCA_000433755.1 Clostridium sp. CAG:465
ATTGAATCTATATGAATTTCATTTACAGTAATTTGTTTTGTTGTTTCTTTTCCAGCAACTACAGCTTTTACATTTGCAGTTCCTTCTTTTATTCCTCTCATTTGACCGTTTTGATCTACAAATAGAACATCTTCAT
>FR891235.1:215-2801 GCA_000433755.1 Clostridium sp. CAG:465
TCTTCTGGGTTTATTGTAGCAGTTAATCTTTTTGATTCGCCTTTAAGTATTGAATCATCTCCACTTAAAGATACACTTTCAATTGGTACTACTACTTTTACTTCTTTTTCTGCTTTTACATTTCCTACTGTTGCTGTTATTTTTGCTGTTCCACCTTTTTTTCCTGTTATTTTTCCTGTTGAGTCTATACTTACTATCTCTGGATTTGATGACTCCCAATCTACTGTTTTGTTATCTGTTGTATTTGTTGGGTTATATGTTACAGTTAATGTTTTTTCTTCATTCTTTGAAAGTGTTTCATCTCCATTTATTGTTATACTTTCTAATGGTATTCTTACTGTATAATTTATTGTTGCTACTTTTTCTCCAACTGTTGCTGTTACTGTTGAACTTCCTTCTCCTACTGCTGTTACTACTCCATTATCAACAGTTACTGCATCTGTATTTGTTGAATTCCATGTTACTGTCTTATCATCTGTTGTATCTTCTGGATTATATACTACTGTTAGTGTTTCTGTTGCTCCTAAATTGATTGTTGCTTCATCTGCTACTCCGTTAAAACTTATTGATTTTAATGGTGAAACAACTCCTAAATCTTTTCCTGTTAATGTTACATCAGCCACTGTTTGATCACTATAATACATTGCTTCTGAATCACTTGTATCAAAAGCTAGTGTTGTACTTCCTGCTTTTGCATTATCCTTTACTTTTAGTTTTGCTGTATATACTACTCCATCATAATCAATTTGAGCATCTGGATTAGCTACATCAACTGTATACGAAATATTTAATGTACTTTTTTCTTTACTAACTCCAACTAATCCTATTCCATTATTTTTTGGCATTATCATTTGTGGTTCTCCAACTGCTTCAAAAACTTCTGGATCAAAATGTACAGATAACTGAAGTACAGATAATTTTTGTACTGAGTTAGTATTTAATTTTACATCTACTGTAATTTCATCTCCTCTGTTTAATTTTGATAAATCACCACCTGTTGCTGTGGTTGCCTCTACTGAAATTACTGGCTTGTCTGCTGCTTTAGCAAAATTTGGTGTTACTATTGATAATGCCATCATAAATGCTGTTACTAAAGCAAACATCTTTTTTAATTTTGGTTTCATTTAAACCTCTCCCTTCTTATTTTGCAATTTCATATATATTCTAAACACAAATTGCTAAATTGTTTAGAAATTATATATTGTAAAATTCTCACACTTGTTAAAGATTAACAAGTACAAAAATTTTTACAAATACAAACTTTAGATATTAAATGTTAAGTATAAACATCATTTTAATTGTGATTATTACAAACTATCTATTTTTCCAACTATATATCTCATTATTATGTTTATATCTAATGTATTAGCTTTGGAATCTCCATTTACATCTAGTATTACTTTTTCCTCGTCTGTTAGTGTTCCATTTACTATTCCTTTCATTGCATAATATACATCTAATGTATTTACTTTTCCATCTCTATTTACATCACCTTTTTGATATTCTACATTTGATGTTATATTACAACTTGAACTTAAATTTGTTCCATCTGTTGTCGTTGCTGTTATTTTACATGTTCCTTTTCCTACTGGTGTTACTTTTCCATCACTACTTACTATTGCTACTTTTGTATTACTACTTGCCCATGTTAATTTCTTTGACGCTTTACTTGGTGTTATTACTGGATTTATTTTTATTGTTTCTGCTTTATTAAATGTATAGTTTGTTTTATCTAACTTCATTCCTGTTGTTTTTATATCTACAGTAACATCACAACTTGCTGTTACTTTACTTCCATCTGTTGGAGCTGCTGTTATTTTACATGTTCCACTTCCTACTGCTGTTACTACTCCATCACTACTTACTGTCGCTATACTTGTATTACTACTCGTATATTTTACCGCTTTATTTGCTATACTTGGTTCTATACTTGATGTTATTTTCTCTGTTTCTTTTCCTGTTGTTAATTCTATTTTTGTTTTATCCAATGTTATTTTTGTTGCTTTTATATTTACTGTTATATTAAAACTTGCACTTAAGTTTGTTCCATCTGTTGTTGTTGCTGTTATTTTACACGTTCCGTTTCCTGCTGCTTTTATTACTCCACTTGAACTTACTGTTGCTACTTTTGTATTGCTACTACTCCATCTTACATTTTTATCTTCTGCATCACTTGGTGTTATATTTGGTCTAAACACTGGTGTTTGATTTACATTTGTTATTGTATAACTATTAAAATCAAAACTTATCCCTGTTACAAATTTTACATCTACTGTTACATCACAACTTGCTGTTTTATTTGTTCCGTCTGTTGTTGTTGCTATTATTTTACATGTCCCATTACTTACTGGTGTTACTCTTCCCTTACTATCTACTTTTGCTATATTTCCATTGCTACTGCTCCATGCTACTTTTTTATTTGCCTGAGTTGGTGTTACTGTTGCTACTAGTTTATTTGTACTATTTTTACTTGCTATTTTTAAGCTTGTCTTATCTAGTGCTACACTCTTTGCTTTTATATCTACTATAACATCAATACTTGCACTTAAATTTGTACCATCTGTTGTCGTTGCAATTATTTTACAT
>FR891236.1 GCA_000433755.1 Clostridium sp. CAG:465
ATATTGGGATATAGATAATTATAAAATTATATTTAAGGTAAAAAAAGAGCAGGTTGAATTTGTTTTTTAAGAATACCAACTTCTTGAATATTTTATATCTAGTTTAAATCAAAATTTATCTAAAGTCAAATATATGGCAAACTTTTGAAAATAGAAATATTCTTGAAAATTACCTAACAATAATAATATAGTATTATATGAGCAATATTTTATTTTTAAGATATTGTTATATCATCTTAAGTTTTTTTGCATATAATTTAAAAGGATCCGATATTTTGTCTAAAAAATTATAACAGGAATATAGTGAGAAATATTGATAATTTTACCTATTTAGTATATTATATATAAGAATTATATAAAAGAAAGGAACTAGTCAAATAATATATTAATATTTCTATATAATTGATTAGATGAGAGTTGTACATGTATATAAATGAATTAAAAATTAAATTGTTAAAAATTAGAAACGGAATATTACTATTTATTGGAATAGCTGGTTTGATAATTTTTGGATTATCTATAGTAGCTACATTGCTGGAATTTAATTATTATGATTACAATTATGTAATTACATTATTATTTCTAATATTAATTAGTATTTTAGCTATATGCTTTTCAATTGTATCAAGAAAAACAATAGATAGTATATATTTTCTTTCAAGATATTTTGAAGGAAGTTTAGATGATATTGTAAAATTTTCTCATATAGCTGAATCGTGTAATATAAAAGAAGAAAAAGTAAAATCTATGGTAAGAAGATTTATAAGGAAAAAGCTCATGAAAAATTATACTGTGGATGAAGAAAGAAGCCAAATAAAGTTATCTAGTAAAATGTATCAATGTGAGTGCAAAAATTGTGGAGCTATTGTAGATAAAAAAGAATATTTTACAGGAACTTGTTCATATTGTGGAAGTTCTGATTTATTTGCAAAGGTTATAACAGAAAATAGATGTTATAACATAGTAAATGAAACAGAAGGGAACATTTTAATAAAAGGTTCCAAGAAAAATAAATATTTAAACAAGAATATTTTACTAAAAAGAATAGGAATTATAACTTTGATATTTATTGATATTGTAATATGTTTAACTAGTATTATAATTTTACCTTTTACTTTAGTTGATTATTCTGCAGCGGCATTTGGCTTTTTCCTTAGTATGTTTATAGCATTTGGATTTTTATCCTTTTTAAGGTTTTCAAACTTTAAATATATAGAACCCGCCATGTATTATTCAAAAATATTTAATGATATAGGAAAGCCATTTGTTGATGTAGATAAAGTTCCAAAATTTAAATTCAATAGGCAGGAAACAAGTGTTGTAAGATTTATAAGAAGAAAAACTATGTTAGACACTAAAACCAATATTATTGGCGGAATAAAAAAAGGGTACCTAGTTAATTGCACTGTAGAATTTCATGATGGAAGACCGCAAGTAGTACTTGCTAAAAAGATTGTAAAGGATACATGTCCAAATTGTGGAGCACCAATTGTGGGTGCTGTTGATGAAGTGTATAAATGTAGCTATTGTGGTAATAAAATATTTGATGTTATTGAAAAAAAATAAAATAAATGATATAATACTATTATTATATATAATGTAAGGGGGAAGAATAATGACATATATATATCTTTTAGCTGGATTAATTCCTGTTGCTATTTTGGCAGGTATAATTTATATTTGGTCTAAAAAAGAAAATGAGAAAATTGAAAAAGTTGCTTCACAATTAACAGAAGAACAAAAAAATAACTTGGTGGATAATCAAGTAGAAAATTTCAATGAAAAGAAAATTACTTGGACTCAACGTGGAATGATAAGTGAAGTAAAAGAAAGTGGAAGCAAAGTTAAGGTTAGAGTGTTGTATTATAATACAGTAGTACAAAACAATACTTTAAATCAAATTTGTGCTACAGACCTTAAGGTAGACAAATCTGAATTTGAAAAACATGGATTAAAAGTTGGATCATTTGTAAAAATATTTATAGATATGAACAAGTTTGAATCAAACATTGTGTTTGAATAAAAATAAATTTTAAAAGTATTTTTGGGAGTTATGTTTTTTTTTGACATGGCTCTGTTTTTTTAACTTAAAAGTTTGACATTAATATTTAGATAATTTTTTTATTATATTTTTGGTATTAAATAAAAGTCTAATTTATATATAGAAAAAAACATATTATTATGATATAATAGTAAAAATTTTAATTTATATATTATATAAGTTTAGAAGAAATTTGAGGAGAAAGTTTATGAAAAAGTATATACCATTTTTGTTTTTACCATTATTTTTTATTCCATCGTTTGTATTAGCAAGTTCTGGAAGTAGTTCATCCATACCAGTTAGTTTTGCAATTGGTTTAGAGGCATTTATCTCAATACATATGTCTGTATTTGTTTTAAAACCTATTTCAAAAATAATTTCTCAGAGTGAAAGTAAAAAAATATTTTGGATTTTGTTTGGAATAAGAGCAGCAATATTAATAATCTTTGATTTCTTTATTACAACGTCTATAGTTGTTTTTGATTTTTTGGCTGTTTTTGTTGGAGCATTTATAATAATTCCAATTTTAACTGCTAAAAAGAATGGTGGGATGATAAAAATGGATGAAAACAATCAAGATGAAATAGTAAATAATGGTTTAAAATGTAAAAAATGTGGAAAAGTTTTAAATGAAACTTATAAATTTTGTACTAATTGTGGAACACCTTTTGAAGTTGAAAATGATGTAAATACACCAAGAATATTAGTAAGTTATAACTCATTTGACCCTATATTTAAAAACTCCGAAGATAAATTAGTAGAAGAATTTATAAAAAGAGAAATGCAAAAAGCTGAATTTGATATAAACAGTAAATTAATACCATCAGATGTATTAAAAAGAAAAAATATTTTAAATGTTATATTTGCAGTACTACTTTTTGTATATATTTCACTTATATTTTTCCATTTCCCAATTGCAACATATATAGTTGGATTAGTTATATTAATTGCATTTTTCTTTATAACAAGAAAATACGACTTGGTTAAATATATAAAAAAAGAATTAAAATCAAGACCAAGTGAAAAAATTTCAAATGTAGTTATGAGTGTAAAAAGTTCACTTGTACCAGATAATATAAAAAAATTCAAAATCGTATTTTGCCTTGCTGCAATTTTAATATCTGGTGTAATATTTTATACTCCTAAAATTCTTTATGAAAAAGCAGATAATGGTTATTCAGTAAGATTTTATGCCTTTGGAATTACAAATTTTACAAAAGCTAAAATTCCAAATACATATAAAGGGGAAAATGTTGTAGGATTAAGAGGAAATACTTTTTCTAATATGCCACTATTAAAAGAAGTTGAATTACCAGATACAATAAAAGAAATAAGGGGACAAGCCTTTAAAAATAATTTTAGATTAAAAAATGTTAATATACCAAGTAATCTTGAATATTTAGGAGGCGGAGCTTTTTATAACTGTGTTTCACTTACTAATATTGAATTTCCAGATTCACTAACATATATGGGAGGAGAAGCTTTCTATAACGCCTTATCTCTTGAGAGTATTAAATTATCAAATAATATTTCTGAGATTAGGGGTAATACTTTTGAAGAATGTAGTAGCCTTAAGTCTATTGTAATTCCAGATAATGTAACAAGAATAGGTGGACATGCTTTTTATGGTTGTAGTGAATTAAGTTCTGTAGAAATAAGTCAAAACAGTAACTTACAAGAAATTGGTTCGTCTGCATTTAGACTTTGTGATAACCTTAAAAGCATAACTATTCCACAAGGTGTTGATGTAAATTCAAGAGCATTTAAGGAAAGCCCAACTAAAGTAAAAAGATATGGAGAAGCAAATTCTGAAAATACAATAGATGAAGGAAATTATGAAAATACTACATTTTTATATATTATAACTGGAGAAACACAAGAAATTTCAAAATATAAAGAATCAACTTCCGCATATAAAAGTAACGCAAGAATAAAACTTGAAAGTATAAAAGAAAATGAAAAAGGAAATGATTTTTATCTTTTATTTGAAGATGAAAATGGAAGTAAAACAATAGTTATAAATAAAGAAAGTACATCAGTAAAAATAAATGAAAATATTGCAGTAGAAATATCAGGTTCATCAGCGTTGCATAACAATAAAGGCATTTCACTTGATGTATATTATAACTAATATCTAGGAAAGGAATAAAAATTCACAATGGAAAATAAATTTATACATTTACTTTATGTTCCAACTATGGCTTGTAATATGGGATGTAAGTATTGTTATTTAGAGGATAACACAAAAGATAATTCTTTAGAATATGACGCTCTTGATACTTTAAAATTTGCTATAAAAAAGTTTAAAGATGAAAGTGTTATTCCATTTAATATCTCTTTACATGGAGGAGAAGTTACCACACTTTCTACGAATGATTTTTATAATTTAATAAAATATATAAACGATTACTATGAAGAAAATAGAGATATAATTACAAGTGCTGGCTTTAAAATAGGAAGACCACATATAAAAACAAATATGTATAGTTTAGATAAACATATTGACACAATAAAAAAGTTTAATGTATCAATTTCAGGAAGTCTGGATTTGCCACTAATGTTGCATGATGAATATAGAGTTACAAAATCAGGTAAGAAAACATTAGACAAAATTTTGAAAAATACGGAACTATTAAAAGATATACCAAATAAAAAGAAGGTTTCTGCTACTATATTTAAAGAACATTATAATCATATAGACCAAATAATAAAAGATATAAAATATTTACACAAAAATACATGTCTAGATATGAATGATTTTAATTTTATGATAGGTTTTGATTATAATTCAAATGGCATTTTACATCATATAACTGAATAAGAACAAGTTAAATTTTATGAAAGAATGCATAAAGAATTTGATGGAACAGACCTAGATTATGGTGTAAATGGTCCCTGGTTTGATGAATTTGGACCTGGGTATTGTTCAAACTGTGATAATTGTGGAGAAAAGTTCTTTTTACTTGAGAAAAATGGTGATATTTATTCTTGTGTAAGGGGGCAAAAAAATCCTGATTATTATTATGGGAATATATATAAAAATGAAGTTAATGAAATATTACAAACTGCACAAAGAAAGATATTTATAAATCATAATAAAAAGCCGTTAAATGAAGAATGTACAAAATGTGGTTATCTGTATCTATGTAAGACAGGTTGTCCTTTTGTTAAAAACAATTATAAAACAAATAAAAGTTATACATGTAAATTGCAAAAGAAAATGTATAAGGATAGAAACTATTTACCTGATGAATTTAATGATGAATTTGTGTATGAATATATGTCAAAAATGAGACTAGATGACTCAACTAGGTATATACCAAAAAGAAATGTTAATGATTATCCATTATTAGAAGAAATAATTAGTATGGATGATAAACTAAAATATATTTATGATGATGAAAGTTTTATCTTAGAAGTAGATAATGTTGAATATAAATTAAAATCGCAGGTAATAAAGAATATAAGAGATTTTGTTTATATAACACCTAATAGCAAGGTTAAAATATACATGAAAAAGCACGTTATATCAGAAGTATGTGATTTTCCTGAAAATAATTCACTATACATTATGATACTTAGCGGTAACTTAGTGACATATGGAGATGAAAATAGGACTAAACAAAGACATGTTGTAACACATCAAGTATATAAAGGAGTTTTAGATAATACAAAATCTGATAAGGAAGAATACTATGTATTTGATTTATCTAATTTGATTAGTGAATATAAAAATGAATATTCTAAAGAATCTCCAAATAATATTTTCTTTACAACTTCATCACTAAGAGATTATCATTATACAAAACAAAAAAATAATGCTTACTATCATATTCAAGCAATAAATTTACCATTTCAAAATATAGAATTTTATTATATAGATAAGGAGTTAAGGAAATGAACAAAGAACCAGAAACTTATGAAGAATTAATAAGAATGAAAAGATGTATAGAGCTTACTAAATATTACGAATTATCTGAAAAGGAATTAGAGCAAATATATGATTTCTTAGAGAATAATAAGAATGGAGAAGTAATTTGTAAAAAAAATAGTATATCTTTAGTTTTAAAAAATAATTTAAGCAATGCAACTGTTATTTCTTCAAGATGTATAAGTAGTTCTATTGATGGAATTATAGTGAGTAATACTGTATTTAACGTTATACCGCATTATACACCATCCTCTAATTCTTACTATAGCAGAGGATCATCTTAAAGTAATAACAACAATAATAACAACAATAATAATAACAATAATAGATAGGATGTGAAAATATGCCTTTAATATCTGAAAGTTACCATAATGAAAAATTAAAAAAGTATAATATTAATATAAAAACTAAATATATAGTTGGAAACAAGATATTAGAAAAAAATACTGATGGTAGTATTAATGATGATATTTCAAATGGAATTAGATGTAAAAAGGATTACTATATAAATAATAGATGTGTACATACAGAAAAATTATTTGATTCAAGAATTGAATATACTTTTATTTCAAATTCTAAGGAAAATGAAGAGTATACATGTAAAAATTGTGGAATGAGTTCAAAACTCAAAGAGTTTGTAGATGGTTGTCCATATTGTGGTACTTATTATAACATTGATTATACAGATAAAGATTTGGGTGGTAAATATCATTATGATAGAGTACTTAGGAAAAAGACATACAGGGTTATTACTGCTATAATTGATCTTGTAATAAGCTTAATTTTATCGTTTATATTTATAAAATACACATCAAGAACTTTTAATAGCTATGATATATCAAAAATATTTATATATGGGACAATACTATCTTTAATATTGTATTATCTTTTTTATATTATGGATGCTTACGTAATTCTTGGACCAATAAAAAGATTTAAAGATAAGCAAAATAAAAAACAAATGGAATTTTGGGATAGAACTAAAATAGATAAAAAGACATTCTTTAATAATCTAAATTATGAAGTAGGAAAAAAATATTACTTGAAAGAGGATATTATTGACTATGACATTTTAGACTATCTTGATTTTAAAGAATTTAGAAAAAATGATAAGCTATATGTTAGTGTAAAAGCTGATGTTAGAATAGTATATTTAAAAAATAATAAAATAAAATCTAAATTTATTGAAGATACCTATGTTTTATTAAAACATAACAATAAAACTATAGAATTAAAAGATGGGGCGAATATGATAAAATGTCCAAACTGTGGTGCATCTGTTGATGCAAAAAATGGCTATT
>FR891237.1 GCA_000433755.1 Clostridium sp. CAG:465
GTTAGTTTCTGTTACAGTTAATAAAGAATAAACAAAAGCTAAAAAATACGATTAATGAGGTCATATATATGTTGTATATATGACCTTACCAATATATTATTTTTACAAAGTATTTATGATTTAATAAGTATTTTGTAAAAATGATATGTAAAAGGAGGGAGAGTATGAGTATATATATTTACGTTATAATAGGCTTTTTTATGTTTGTAATAGGAACTTTATTTGGAAGCTTTTTTTCACTTGCAACATATAGAATACCAAGACATCAAGATATATTAATAAAAAGATCATACTGCCCTAATTGCAAACATAATCTTGGCTTTTTTGATTTAATACCAATTTTAAGTTATATTATAGGCAAAGGAAAATGCAGATATTGTAAAGAAAAAATAAGTATCAGATATCCTATATTTGAACTTACAAATGGTATTGTATTTTTAATATTTTTTGTTATTTTTAAACTTAGCATAAATCTTGTTATTGTGTGTATATCATATGCAGTTATATTTGTTTTAATTGGAGCATATGTGATGAAAACAAAAATGACAGAAGAGGAAAAAAAAGAATTAAATAAAAACACAAAAAAAGGTGTATATATAACTGAAATTGTTATTGCAATGATTATTTTTACACTTCTTCTAGTTTCATCTTTTGTTATTTCAAGAAATTACGGAAGTAAAAGTATAGAAAATATTGCAAGAAGTGGAGCAATTTCAGTTGCAATAAAAAATGTAGAATCAGCTAAGGCAACTGACTATGAAAAACTTATTTCATATAGCTTAAAAGTTGAAGAAAATAGTATAAGCTATGATGTTAACGTTGAAGTAATACCATTTGATGAAATAGATTATACATATGAAGATATAGTAAAAAAGATAAATGTATCTGTAAAATATAACGTTGATGGAAAGGCTCATGAGTATAATTTGACAGGACTTAAAGGTAAGGTGATGCCAAGTGAATAAAAAAAGAGGTCTTACCTTAACATCTATGGCAATATATGTTGCTTTATTTTTTGTATTTACTGTTTTTGTGATTGCAATGAGTACCAATATGAATTATAAAGCTATGGATGAAAAAGCAAAAATATACATATATGAACAATTTGATAAATTACAATACAATATATTATCTAGTGCAAAAGCAAGTACGTCAGTTGACGAAATATATGGTAGAATAATTTTTAATAATAATGATGAGTATAGCTATGATAGCGATAAAAAAATAATACTAAAAAATGGAGGTATACTTGTTAAAAACGTGGAAAAATTTGAAGTCATAACAGAAGATAAATTAACTAATGTAAATGAAAACTTTTCACAAAATATAGATAGTAAAATACAAAGTGTATGTATTGAAGTTACATTCAAAAAATATAAAAAAGACATTACTAAACAAATATATGTAACATTAGGGGATGATAAAATATGAAGCAAAATAAAATAAAAGGCTCAGCAATACTTGTTGTAATATTCTCATCAATTGCATTTTTTATATATGTAATGTCTGTATATTCTGAAGCTGAGCATTTTAATATAATGCAAAATAAATATGAAAAAAATATAAATAAAAAATATGAAGTAGATGAAAATGAATTTTATGAAAAAATTCTTGAGGAATATCAAATATTAAATAATGTCTAAAAGGAGTATGTTTTATGTTTGAAAATATTAAATCTAAAAGAAGCCCAATAGGTATTGAGTTTATAAAAAGGGGATTACTTACAGAAAATCAAGTAGATAGGGTACTTGAATATCAAAAAGAACACAAAGAATTAAAATTTGCAGAAATTGTTGATATACTAGATATGTGTGATAAATCAGCATTACTAGATGTATTATCATATAAAATTCAAGTAACAGGAGTAATGTTAGATGGTGAAATCGAAATAAATCCAGTAAAGTATTTACCAAGAGATATAATAATAAACTATAAAGTTTTACCTTTTGCTCTTGTTGGAAATAAACTTAAGGTCGCATTCGCAGATCCACAAAATCCAACCAAGGTAAAAGAAGTTGAACTTTTACTTATGAACCAAGGATATGAAATGGAAATATATGTAACACTTTATACTTCTATTATGAAACAAATCTCTAATATTAGAACGGTAGAAAGAGATTATGTAGATAAAGAAGAAAAAGATACAACAAAATTGGTAGATAACATTATTATGACTGCTATAGAAAAAAGAGCAAGTGATATACATTTTGAACCAATGGAAGACAAAATAAGAGTAAGGTATAGAATTGATGGAAAGCTTTTAACTGTTACAGAACTACCAAAAAATAGACAAGATAACTTAATAGGTAGATTAAAAGCAATATCAAATATGCATCAAGAAATAGTTTATGATCAGGATGGAAGTATAAATACATATGACGGATATAGCATTCGTGTATCTTCACAAAAAAATGTTAATGGAGAAAAATTTGTACTAAGACTTTTAAAGAAAAATCCAGATAAAAGAAGTTTATTTGAACTTGGATTTATGAATAATAATGAACTTGTTGATAAAGCCTTTAATAGGAAAAACAGTCTGATTGTAATAGGTGCACCTACAGGTGAAGGTAAAACCACAACTTTATATAGTGTAATTGAATATTTAAATAACCCAGAAATTAATATAATATCAATAGAAAATCCGGTTGAACGTAGAATACCTGGAATAAATCAAGTAGAAATTGCACCAAATATAACATTTGCATCTGCACTTAGAACAGTTTTAAGACAAGATCCAGATATTATATTAGTTGGTGAAATAAGAGATGAAGAAACAGCTAAAATAGCAATAGAAGCAGGTCAAACTGGACATTTAGTATTATCTACAATACATACAATAGATGCTGTTGAGGCTGTAACTAGAATAAGAAAAATGCAAGTATCAAATTATGATGTATCAGCAACAGTTGCTACAACAATTTCACAAAGGCTAGTAAGACGTCTTTGCAATAAGTGTAAAAAAGAACATGTATTAACAGATGAAGAAAAAAAATATATTGAAAAAGTTTCAAAATCTACAGGTGTAGATTTTGACTTAGAACATGCTAAAACTTACGAACCAGTAGGATGCAAGTATTGTAATGATATTGGATATTATGAAAGAATTGCAATGTTTGAAGTTTTGTGCATAGATGATTACTTAAAAGATATGATATCTGAAGGAAAATCAAGTATAGAAATACGTGATTATGCTATAAAAAACACAGATTACAAGCCTATGGTTGTAGATGGTATAAATAAAGTTTTACAAGGAATTACTACAGTTGAAGAAATAAAGAATAAAATTACAATTTAAAAAGGAGAGAAAATAAGTATTATGGAGCAAATATTTCAAATTATGTCTAAAGCTGTAAGCTTAGGGGCAACAGATATACATCTTACACAGGGGCAAGTACCTGTATATAGGGTAAGTAGAAAATTATTTTTTGATGAATCAAAATTTCCACTAAGTGATGAAGCACTAGTTAATATTCTAGAAGGCTTTTTTGGTGAAATTGAAGGATTAGAGGCAAAGTTTGAACAAAAAAAACAAGTAGATTTCTCATATACATATCAAAAAACAAGATATAGAATAAATGCATCGCTTTCAAAAGGCGTTCCAGTATTTTCGCTAAGAGTAATTCCAAACGGTGAAATTAATTTAGAGTCAATGGGACTTTCTGATGTAGTTAAAAAAATGAAAAAAATAAAAACAGGATTAATTTTAGTAACAGGAAAAGTAAATTCAGGTAAATCAACAACCATGAATGCCTTTATCCAAGAAATAAATAATGAAGTAAGCCGTAAAATTGTTACACTTGAAGATCCTATAGAATATGAGCATGAATCAAAAAAATCCATAGTAATTCAAAAAGAAATTGGAGAAGAATCAGACGTAATAAGTTACTATAACGGACTTATAAACTTGCTAAGAGAAGATGTAGACATAGCAGTTTTAGGAGAAATAAGAGATAGAAAAACAATGGATGTTGCAATAGACCTTGCTGAATCAGGAGGTCTTGTTATAGGAACTTTACACACAAGATCATGTGGCGAAACAGTAGAAAGAATAATTAATATGTATGATCCAGCTGATCAAAACGCAATAAAAAACTCTGTATCATCAGTTTTAAAAATGGTAATATCTCAAAAACTTATCTTAAGCACAAAAGGTAACCTTATGATGGTACCAGAAATTATGGTAGTAAATAATGTAATTGCAGCTCAAATAAGACAAGAAAAATTTAGTGTATCAGATATAGAAGATACAATTCATGCATCTGGTGCAATAGGATCAGTAAGCTTTGAAAGTTCATTTGCAGACTTATATAATAAAGGTCTAATAGATATGAATATTTTAAAAGAAAATACTGAACCTGAAAGAATGAATACTATTAAAGGACTAATACTTACAAACGGAGGAAGTTTAACATAAAATAGGAGGTGAGGTTTTAAATGCCAAGTTATAAATATAGAGTTATATTTGAAGATGGAAAAGTAGGCCATGGAAAAATAATGGCACTTAATAAATCTCATGCAATGGAAAGTTTGAAAAAAGATAGAATACAACCTATTTCTATAAAAAAACTTCCAGAAAAAAGACAAAAATATAAAAGGCTAGATTATAATAAAATTGAAAAAGAAAATTTAATAAAGAGAGTAAACTCTAACTTAAATAATTCAAAGAAAAAAGTAGATTTAAAGAAGATAACATTAGAAGAATTAAAGCAAATGAAACTTCATCCATTTACAAGAATTACAAGCAAAGATATTATTGTACTGGTAAATAATTTATATATATTAAAGAAGGCAAAATTTAATAATATACAAGCACTTCGTATAATATATGAACAAATGGAAAATCTAAAACTTAAGGATATATTAGAAGATATAATTATAGGAGTAGAATCCGGTGAAAAAATGAATGTAGTAATGCAGAATTATCCAAATGTTTTTCCAGCAATGTTTGTTAATTTCATAAAGGTTGGAGAAGATTCAGGTAATTTAGACACAGCCTTACTATATGCAAGAGATTATATGGAAGCATCAAATAACTTAAAAAAACAAGTTAGATCTACAGTAATTCCAAAAGTTTTACAATTTTTCACAATAATTATATTGATGTTTGGACTTGTAATTGTAGGTGTACCAATTATACAGGATGTATATGATATGTTCGACTCAACAAGTAAAATACCAAAAGCAACAATGATCACACTTGATATAGCAAATTGGTTTATGAAGTATTGGTATATACCTACATCAATAGTAGCTATACTAGTTGGCATATTCTTCTTTGTAATTAACACACCAAAAGGAAGGTATAATTGGGATAAATTTAAACTAACATGCCCTGTTGTGGGCACTTTAATAAATAACATAACAGTACATAAATTTTTCCAAGCTATGCTACTTAACCTAAAAAATGGTATGAGAATACAAGAAAGTTTAGAAGTATCAAGGAATGTTACATCAAACTACTATTTTCTATCAGCTATAGAGCTTGCAAAAGTAAATGTAATAGCAGGAACATCATGGATAACACCATTTGAAGAAAAAAAGCTATTTAAACCAATGGTATCTCAAATGGTAGGAGTAGGAATGCAAACAGAATTATCAACAATGATGGAAAAAGTAAATGAATATATACAATCAGAAGTAGATGAATCCCTAGAAAGATTTAAAAAGGTATTACCAGAAGTAACATATTCATTTGTAGGAATAGCACTAATAGCATTCACAATTGTAATATTAGTACCATTGGTAATAGTATACATGGGAGGCTTCATCGACATGCCTTAATCCCGAGTTAGTTTTGTAAAAAATTGAATAAATGATGTATTATATAGTGTGTAAATTTGAAATAAAATAAATTTATGCACTATATTTTTGCATAAATATAGTGAGAATAAGCACGCTAAAATATTTTAATGTGCAAAAATACATTAAAATTATATGAAAAGCTAAACTACACAATTATATAAAAAATTGATAGCTATTAAAAATATAAATTATAACCTTTTAAAATATAATAAAACTGAGTTAGAATTTCTGGCATTTTAGTATGTATAATCCTATTTAAAAGGTAAAATAGGTACTACTAAATTCGTAGATAGTCACCAAATAGGTGTAGTTAGAACGCTCACCCTATGTACCCCATAGTGTATTTCCGGTAGAATTCAAAAAATAAATTAATTTGCAATTAAAGACCTAGACTTGAAATTCACAAGTATTTAATAACCTTATCCCTTCATTTTTAATATTTATAGCTGCATTAAGATCTCTATCTATTATATTTCCGCAGAAATAACATCTATATATTCTTTGAGAAAGTCTAAGATGTTTCTTCTTTTTTCCACATCTTGAACATTTTTTAGAACTTGGAAACCATTTATTTATTTTAATTACTTTATTTTCAAATTTATACAACAGCCTTTTAACAAAACTGTTAAAACTAGTGTTGTAGGCATTTTTACCTCTTCCTAGTTTATATACAATTTCCTTAATTGAAAGATCTTCAATGATAACATAATAATAATTTTTAGAAAGAGTATAAGACAACTTATTTAACATTTCTTTTCTGATGTTAACAACATTTCTATGGATTTTTCTTAATTTGTTAATGGATTTCCAGTAATTTTTAGAAAATTTTTTCTTTCTATTAACATAGTTTTGAATAATTGGAATTTTATCAAGAAGAATAAAATAACTATTTGAATATTTAGGAATAAAACCATCACTTGAAACAAAAATATCGCCTATTTTAAAGTCTAAACCGACCACTTTATTTTCATTTTTTATAGAATATATATCGTCATTTTTATCTATTTTTTCGTATTCAAATACAATAGAAATAAAAAATTTACCTTTTTTATCTTCAAAAATTATAGCTCGTTTAATTTTGAAATTACTTGGAATTTCACGCATCCCTCTAACCTTAATAAAACCAACTTTAGGTAAACGTATTTTATTGTTAACAATTCTAATATTATTATTAACTTGACTTGTTGTATATGAATGTTTATCATTTCTGCCTTTAAATTTAGGAAGATTAGACTTTCCTCTGTAAAACAACTCCATTCCTCTAACAAGATTACTATATTCTGCACAAATAGCAAGAGAGTCGACTTTTTTATAGTTTTCATTTGAGTTTTTTAATTTGGAAATTTTTGGCATTTTATGTTCCTTAGCAAACTTTTTATCATCAAAATATTTATATGATTTAAGACATTTTTCCACTTCATTGTTATATTTTTTTAAATTTTCTAGCTCTATAGAAAGAAGAGTGTTAAACATATATCTACACATTATAAAAGTTAAATATATTAAATTAGTTTGTGATTTATTTGGATAGGCCCTAAAGGTAAAAGTTTTGTATTTTATAAATTTCTCCATAATAAAATTATAGCAGTTTATTTTAAAAATCACAAGAAAGTTGGCATCGTAAATATTGTCTAGTTTTGTTGAAAAATAGCATAAAAAAGTGTAAAAAATATGCATCGCATATTTTTTACAAAACTAACTCTGGGGGAGGTTTTCGACGTATGTGTTTGCTGGTGCTGTTATTTTTTTTATGTTTCCTACTTTTATTACTGGCATTGTTTCGTTGTATTCGCCTTTTATAATTACTCCTGTTATTTCTACCCATTCGTTGTCAAGGAGTTTGTTTGTGTCTTTGTAGTCGCATAAAAATCCTGCTACTGTGTCCTCATTGTTTGATATGGTATTTCTTCCGCATACAAAATAGTTTTCTTTAAAGTCTGGCATTTTAAATACAAATCCGCTTATTTTTACTGTTTTACCTACATTTGCATCTATGTTTGTATGAATTTCTTTTAAAGTTTTTGTAAAGTTTTCGTCTGTAAATGTGTAATCGTATTTTCCTGTATTTTTTGATACAACATTTTCTGTTTTAGAATTTGTGCCAAATTCAATAATTGTAACTATAGCGAGTGCTACTAAAAAACATGCAAATAATATTTTTTTAAAATCTAACTTGAAATTTAAAACGAACATAAATATACACCTATCCTATTTTTTATATTATACTAATATATATTCATAAAAAAATTATATATTCAAAAATAGTAACATTAAATATTAAATTATATGTTACTATTCAGACTAGTAGGTAGAATTCCGAAATTACAAAAAGTGCGTCAACGTGGCGTTACAAGCCGCTTGGAAATAATTATTATAAGTTAAAAAAACTACGAAATTAAATTTATTATGTATATTATAATATAGATAAAAAATAATTTTGTGCTTTTAACTAGTCCTAGTTTGAATAGTAACAAATTATTCATAAAAATTAGTTATGTAGTATTGCATTTTTTTTTTTTTAGTGTATACTGGGTGTGTTAATAATATATACAAATATGTTATACAAAAGAAAGAGAGGAAAAAGATATATGAAAAAAGTAGAAAAAGAA
>FR891238.1 GCA_000433755.1 Clostridium sp. CAG:465
ATTTCATATATAATTATAATTAATTATTAGGAGGAAATTTATATGGAAATTGTAGTATATAACAAGGGCCAGTACTCTTTGGGACAATTAAAGAATGGAAGAATTACAATCATTTCAGATTGTAATAATAATCTTCCAAGAATAAACAAGAATGATTCTAATTCTGAGTATAATAATATTGTTAAGGCTGTTTTAACAGAGATAGACAATATTGAATTCATAGAGGACGATGAATTCTTCACAATCTATGATAAAAGAATTTTTCAAAGTACATCTTTGGAACTTCCAATTTTTGTTAATTTCCTTGGAAATTACAGAGAAACGAAAAAAAAGTATAATTATACTATTTTTTCTGATCAAACGCTTCTTGCGGCTAATAAGCTTGCAAATGAAGCTAAGCAGATTATTGAAAAAAAAGTAAAGGAAAAAACATTCGCTCCAATTTTTGAAAGCTTTGAAAAAAAGCTTGACCAAAATAATGGAATTTGTGTTATTGAAATAACCTCCAAAAATGAAGAAGCTTTCAATTTATTTTTGGAAGTTAAAAAATATAAAAATTACAACTTAACTTTTTTTGAGCCCCTGTATATAATCGCCAAAGGGTCTTCTTTTGACTTTATTGAATTAAAAATTCCGAAAAAGTACAAAGAAGATATTCCTCACTTCATCGGAAGTGGAGGCAAAAGAGCAAAAAAAATAGCCAACTTTTTTAATGCAAACTACATTAAGTTTGTATTAGAAAGTTAAAATATAGGCTAAAAACAGGATATCAAAATTTGATATCCTGTTTTCTTATATTAATAAAAATACAGATGGACGAGAAAATATCCATCTGTATCGTAATAACTATACCATATAACAACATAGCATAATTAAAATCTTATGAGTACAGAATAAATAATGTACTCATTATTATATTATGCATTTTTTTATTTTTTATACAAATTATTAATATTTTTTTATATTAAAATTAATCTTCAGAATTCATAAAATCTTTTAATCTCTTACTTCTACTTGGATGTCTAAGTTTTCTTAATGCTTTTGCTTCTATTTGTCTTATACGTTCCCTTGTTACTTGGAACTCACGACCAACTTCTTCCAAAGTTCTCATACGTCCATCTTGAAGACCAAATCTAAGTTTCAAAACTTTTGCCTCTCTTGGAGTTAATGTTTGCATTACATCTTCAATATGTTCTCTTAAAAGTACATCAGCTGCTTGTGCTGCAGGAGATGGAGCATCTTCATCTGGTATAAAGTTGCCAAGATTACTTTCATCTTCTTCACCAACAGGTGTCTCTAAAGATATTGGTTCTTGAGATACTTTTAATACTTCTCTTACTTTTTCAACTGGCATTTCAAGTTCAGCAGCAATTTCTTCTGGAGTTGGTTCTCTCCCTAAAGTTTGCAATAAATGCCTTGATGTACGTATTAATTTATTTATAGTTTCAACCATATGTACAGGTATCCTTATTGTTCTTGCTTGATCAGCTATGGCTCTTGTGATTGCTTGTCTAATCCACCAAGTTGCATATGTACTAAATTTATATCCTTTTGATTGATCAAACTTATCCACTGCTTTTATTAGTCCTAAGTTTCCTTCTTGTATAAGGTCAAGGAAATTCATACCTCTTCCAATGTATTTTTTTGCTATACTTACAACCAATCTTAAATTTGATTCTATTAAACGTTTTTTTGCTTCTTTATCCCCATGAACCATTCTTTCAGCAAGCATATTTTCTTCTTCATATGTTAAAAGTGGTATTTTTCCTATTTCTTTCAAAAACATTTTTACAGGATCATCGACATTTATATTATCAACAAAATCCATATTTTTAACATCATCAAGTAAAATATCTTTTTCAATTTCTGTTATATCTTCAAGATTTGGTTCAATATCAAGTTCGGCAACAGATTTTGTACCATCTATATTAACAACTGCCATATCAGAATCATCAACATCTATATCATCATCTTCAACAGCTTCTCTATCTTTTCCAGAAAGTAAATCTATATTTGCCTCTTTTGATGTTTCCTTTGCATCATCCATAATTATATTTAAATTAAGATCTGCTAAAGTATCATATATTTTTGCCATCTCTTCAGGAGTAATTTCTGCTTCATCTACAAATTTAACAATATCTTTATACTTAACTTTTTTCTCTTTTTTACCTTTTTCAATAAATTTTTTAATTTTTTCCTTTTTTTCTTCTTTAGAGATATTTTTTTTCTCTACTTTTTCATTTTTTATTTTTTCCACTTTTTCCACCTTTTGTTCATCAATTTGTTTTTTACCATTTGAAACTTCTTTCATTATTTACTCCTTTACGATTTTAATCTTGATATTTCAATTATAATTTGATTTAATTCAAATTGCAATATATCTTGCTCATCTTTTGAAATATTTTCCTCTAATCTTTTTAAAATTTCATCTCTTCTATTATATAGTTTTTCCTTATGTTTGTATGTTAATACATCATTTAATAATTTTTCGTTATCAATATTTTGTGTGTCTATATATATTATTTCTGTTAATTCTTTTATAAGTTCTTCATCTTTTAGCTTAGATAAAATATCAATTTTATTAATGTCATATTCTTCTTTTAATTTAAGTATATACTCATAAATCTTCTTTACATTTTCATCTTCAAAATCATCTATACTTACTTCATTAAAAATTCTTTCTTGTATTTTTTTATTATGGCTTAAAATTAAAAGTATAATGTATTGTTCTTGTTTCTTTTTAAGAGTAGTAGTAAGATGCATTTTACGTGTTAAAGACTGCATATCAATATATACTGTTTCATGTTTTTTATTTAGTTTTTTTTCAACTTCTTTTAAAATTGGCCCCGTTCCTATACCATATTTTTTAGAAACTCTATCTACATAAATTTCTCTTTCAATGTCATTATCAATTGAGGCCAAAATCTCAGCTGTATTTTTTAAAAATTGGATTTTTGAATCCATATCATTCATGTTAAGATTCTTCTCAAGCATTGAAATCTTAAATTCAACAAGTGAAATACTTGTATCAATACATTTTTCAAATCTTTCTTTTCCATATTTATTTATATATTCATCTGGATCTTTTACATCAGGTTTATCTAACTTTAATACTTTTACATTAATGCCTCTTTTATGCAATATATCAAGTCCCCTTAATGTTGCATTTTGTCCTGCTGAATCTTGATCATAGCATATTATAACATTATCTGTATATTTTTTCAAAAGGCGAGCTTGGTCATCTGTTAGGGCTGTTCCAAGAGATGCTACTGCATTATCAAAACCACTTTTTTGAAGTGCTATTGCATCCATATATCCTTCTACAATTATGATTTTATCATGTTTTTCTCTTTTAGCAAAATTCATCATATATAAAGTTTTACCTTTATGATATATTTCATTTTCCTTAGAATTCACATATTTAGGTAAAGACTTGTCTAAAACACGTCCACCAAAAGCTATTATTCTATCCCTTATATCAAATATTGGAAATATAAGTCTTGAAAAAAATCTATCATAGATTTTTCCTCTTTCGTTTTTTACAAGTATTCCAGAATTTAATATATCTTGCTCACTAAAGCCTTTTTCTTTTAAATAATCCAAAAGTGATATCTTACCATTTGCATAACCTATTCCATATTTATTTATTGTTTTTATATCAAACTGTCTTTTTTTTACATATTCTTTTACAATATTATTTTCTTCTTTTAAAAGGTTTATTAAATTATTATGATAGTAAATTCCTGCTTCTCTATTTATATTAAAGAATGTTTCTTTTTTGTTTTTAATTTCTTGTTTATCTCCAAACGATTTTGAACTCTGTTCATATTTACTAAGATCTATATGTGCCCTTTCGGCAAGCATTTCAACACTTTCCCAAAAGTCAAGATTTTCAATTTTCATTATAAAAGAAATAACATTTCCACCTTGTGAACAACCAAAGCATTTAAAAATTTGCTTGTCCATAGACACGCAAAAAGAAGGGGTCTTTTCTCTATGAAAAGGGCACAAACCAATAAAGTTCCTACCACTTTTCTTTAATGTAACGTATTCAGATATTACCTCTACTATATCATTTTGAGATATTACTTCTTCGATTAAATCTTCTGAATAATACGCCATTTTTCCCCCTTCTTTCAATCTATGATGCTACAAGCATTTTTACTCTTTCTTCTCTATTTAAATATATATTTGATGTATTAACAATTGAAATTAAAATTAAAAATACTGTCAATATCATTTGATAATGTGTTATATCAAGCCCAAATACAGATATACAAATGTATAAAAGTATAAAGAAAAGTTTCATTACAGTTGACTTTGTATCATATCTTCTTCTTAAAACAAATGCAAGTATTTCTATAAATACAATATATGAATATAGTAAAACATAATAAGTTTTAGATGTAGAATTTAACATATTTGTATTATTCAATAGATTTGAAACAAAATTTTCTACATTTATGTCCTTAATTCCAGTAGATAAATTAAAGATTCCTATTTTATCTATACTTGTATTATTTATAACTATCATACCTATAAATGTAATTAACGAAGCTATCAATGCAATAGTTATTATCGAAACAATGAGTTTACTAATATTGATTCTTTCAACCTTATACAAAGTATCTTTAGTTTTAGAATTTACAATAGAAATAATTTTCTTTGGAAATCCTAAGTGAGTTTTATCAAGATTTACTGTAAGAATAAGTGACATTAAAGCCATTACAATCCATAAATATGCACTTATTCCAATTGTAATTGATACTCCAACAAATATACCAAGTACACCGGAAATAACTAAGTATTTTTTATTTTTTATACCAAGTTGTTTTAATTCATCAATTAACTTTTGTATTAAAAGCATTGTAGAAAAAATTATTAATGTCTTTATTAAATTTATAAATATCATGTTCACATCTGTATACACACATGGTAACATTGCAAATCCAAATAATCCAAGTACTGATAATATATCACTTTTAGAGACGTTAAAAATTATCTTCTTTAAAACAAAACCAATAAATAATTTTAAAAATATATACATAAATAAAATAGTATTTTCTATCAAGTATAAATATTTATATATAGATATTATACTCATAATAACCACTATAAAAGTTATGTACACATATCTATATATAAGTGATATATTTCTCTTTACTTTTTTTCTATATAATTTATCTTTTATATAAACATATAATGCAACCAATAAAGCTGTTACAATTATATATACGACTTTCAAAATATTTAAAGTAGGACTACTACTGTTATTATTTAATAGTAACATTACGTCTTGATAACCCATAAATATAATTAAAGCAAGAAATAATATAACTACTAAAGTACGTGAAATCTTACTAATACTCATTTATATCTACCCACTCTTTTTAAAAGTCAACCTCTTATTTTTCTTTATTTACTATATAATTCATTTACTTCTGCTAAAGCTTCGTGTGTCCCTATATCAAAACATTCTCCTGAAAATTCATAAGCATAAAGTGGCATCTTTTTGTATAAATATGCTACTAAGTTTCCTGGTGCATCGCAAGAATTTCCTTCTTCTAAATATGTTTTAATTTGAGGAACAATTTCTCTTGGATATATATATTCAGCATATACTGCATATTTTCCTTTTGGTTCAGCTGGTTTTTCTTCAAATCCAACCATTCTCATATTATCATCGAGTTCAGCTACACCTAATCTTTTTAATAATTCATAATTTTCTTTTCTAACACATACACATGGTGCTTTTTTCTCTTTATAACAATTATAAAAATCTGTAAGTTCAAATTCAAATAGATTATCAGTTGCAAGAACTAATATGTCATCGTCAACTTTTGCATTTTCAATTACAAATTCTATATCACCTATAGCACCTAATCTATCATCATTTGATACTGTACCATCGTTAAATACTTTGATTGGTTTTATATTATTTTTTTCATTTGCCCAATCTTCAAAATGTTTTGTATATTTAGCATTTGTTACTAAATAGATTTCATCAATATCATCAATTTTATTTACTTTTTCTAAAGTATAATCAATTATTGCTTTACCTCCAACTTTTAACAAAGCTTTTGGAAAATTCTCTGTTAAAGGGAATAACCTAGTTGCATATCCCGCACATAATAAAATACATTTCATAATTAATCTCTCCTTTTTACATGCAAAAAGTCTACATGTATTTGCTATTATATCATATAAAATTTCGTTTTTCAACATTTTATTTAATATTTATACTCTAAATACCCCCTGCAATCAATTTTGCAGAGGGTATAATATATTACTTTACTTAATTATGAGTTTAAACAGCTTGTTCAGTTGTATTTGATGCATCAACTGTATCTGTTACAACTTGATTTTCATCATCATTTATTTTTTGTTCAAACTCAGATATTCTTTGTTCAGTTTCATATTGTTCAATTCTATTTAAAGCATATAAATATTTTCTTTCTTGTGAAAGTAATGCTTGGTATTCATCATTCCAATCATCGTGGTTTCTTAAATCAGTATGAACATCATTTAATTTTTCTTCAAGAACAAGTTTAACTGGTTCCATTATACTTTTATTCTTTTCTACCTTGATTCCATTATCAACCATATATGTCATAACTTCAGCCATAAGCCTTTCACCTTGAGTATTAACTCCACCTTGTTCAGCATTATCATGTAAAATATCTACTGCTTTTTCAATTTCGTTTACACCAACTTTATCAAATATAGAATCTACTCTAGAATCAATAAATTGTCCATTTTCTCCAAATACTTCTTGACCTTTTATAAATAAATCAACATTATTTTGAATTATTCTTGCTTGTGCTACTGGTAATTCCTCTGTAGCTATTTTTAAAGCATGTCTATCATAATATTTTCTAAATGCACTATTACACATTTCTTGAGATTCTGTGTATGGCTTAAAGAATTGGGCATACTCCCTTAAAACTTCATGTTGAGTTTTTTCACCACTTATATTTTGTCTTAATTCGTCTAGATTTTCTCCAAAGTATGCTGTAACTTTATGATCTATTGCATCTGGTTCATACTGTACTTCTGGTACAATATTCTCACTTTGAACTTCTTCACTAGAATTTTCTTGTATATCACTTGCACTATCAAGCATTAAATAGTCTTTTTTACGTCCAAATACCTTAGCAAACATATTTTTAACTGAACTTAAATCTTCTAAAAAAAGTTTCCATTCATTTTTCCAAAATTCTTTCATATAAAACACCTCATTTGTTAATAATAACACTATACTATCACATGTACCATTATTATATATAATTTGTCAAAAAAAAGCAATAACAGCAATATTTTATTTATATTACATTTTTGTTTCAAAAAAGTGATATATAATTTAAAATATGCCATATGTTAATAATTACACTATATTAAGGTTAACCATAATTTTACAAATCATAAAATAAAATTGCGATCTAAAATCGCAATTTTAACTTTTAAAATTTAAATTTTACTGGTTGAAATAAGAAATCTTTTGCATTTGAACAACCTTGTTTAAAACTATCCCATATTCCAACATCTTGTACTTCAGTTTCTTGTTCTCTTTCTTCTACTGAAGCTTGTAATTGTAAAGTTTTAGGGCTAAATGTAACTGGTTGTAAAAAGAATTCTCCAAGTGTTTGCATATCATCTAAGAAAAGTTGCCACTCATTTTTCCAAAATTCTTTCATTATATACCACCTCTTTTGTTTTTTATATTACCATAAAAACTATAGTAATAGTTTATACTATTATAGCATTTTTTTCAACTACATTTTGATTTCTTTTATATTTCATTTATGTTACAA
>FR891239.1:0-1044 GCA_000433755.1 Clostridium sp. CAG:465
GAAATTTAAGTTATAAAACATCTCTTTTTATGAAATAATATAAAAAGAGGTGTTTTTTTTATGAGTGATAAGTATATAAACTTTAAAACTGATATGGCTGATGAAAGAGTAGATACATATAAAAGAGTAAATAATTTAACAGAAATTGATGGAGTAAAAGTGGAAAGTAAAAATGACGAAATAGTTACAACAACAACAGTAGATGTTTTAAATGAAAATGGTGCAACAGCACTTTCAAAAGAAATTGGAAAGTATATTACAATGGAAATTAAAGATATAAAATATTTAGAAGAGAAAGATAAAAATAAAATTATAAATACACTTTCTAATGAGATAAAAAATTTAATTGGAGAAGATAAAACAAAATCAATCCTTGTAGTAGGACTTGGAAATATATATGTTACTCCTGATTCATTGGGACCAAAAGTTGTGCAAAGTGTGGATATAACAAGACATTTAATAAATTTTGCAAAAGATTTGGTTGAACCAGATACAAGGAGCGTAAGTGCGTTATCTCCAGGAGTACTTGGAACAACTGGAATTGAAACATCAGAGATTATTACATCTGTATGTAATGAGGTAAAACCAGATATTGTAATTGCAATAGATAGTTTAGCATCTAGTAGTATTAATAGACTTGGAACTACAATACAACTTAGTAATACAGGTATAACTCCAGGGGCTGGTGTTAGAAATAAAAGGGAGGGAATAAATCAAAATACTCTTAATGTTCCAGTTATTGCAATTGGCGTTCCAACAGTTGTTGATATGGCAACAATTACAAGTGAAGCAATTGATAAAATGGTAGAGGTCACAAAACAAAAGATTGAAAATGGAGATAATAGTGTAAGTAAGGAACAAATTGAAAGAGTAATAAATATATTTAATGATGATAATAAATATAATATGATTGCAAATGTATTAGATACAGATAATTTTATAGTAACTCCAAAAGAAATTGACGATGTCATACAAATTGTTTCAGATTTAATATCAAGTGGTATCAATATGAGTATTAATTAATTTTTTGTCTAAAAATGTCGA
>FR891239.1:1223-11192 GCA_000433755.1 Clostridium sp. CAG:465
GTTTAGAGAATTTTTGTAAATTTGATGAAGTAGTTGAAGAAAAAGACTTACTTAAAATTTTAAAAAATTCTGAACTATCGCAAGATGAAGTACATGATATTGTATATAAAGCATCTGAGAATGGCTTTATTACAGTTATCGACTATATGTTAAAACGGATCAAATTGAAGGAAAGTGAAATTGTTGAGGCACTTTGTTGGTCATGTTTTGCAAAAAATTCAGATAAAGTATTTGGAAAAATTGTAGAACTTACTAAATTTGATGTATCATATAATAATAATCAGATTTTGATGTATGCATTGTCTAATGATTGTGAAGGGCAGATTAATTGTGAAAGTATAGCAAAAGTTATACTCAAATCTTTTAATGTGTTATTATCAAATGATAATGTAGATAAAATCTATGAGTTTATACTTCAGGATGCTACAACCAGTTATGAAAATGTCGCTTTTGAAATATATCAAAAGATAGATGATAAAAACAGAGCGCAAAGAATGTTTGAACTTTTGGTATCTAAGTCATATATAAAAGTATTGCCTAAAATATTGGTAAATAATCCAAAAATAGAAGTAAGTAATGCTATTTTAGATTGTATTGAATATGAAGATACAGTCATGATTGAAATTTTATTAAATTATTCGGCACCAAGTAGTAAAACATTGCTTATTTGTGTAAAAAATGGTTTGAAAAATTTGGTATATGAGCTTTTTAAAAAAGGTAGATATGGAATGTCTGAACTTGTTGAGATTTTAAATAGTGATGACAGTTATCTTATGGTAGAATTTTTAAATAATATTTAAGTACTATGCCTAGAAAAATTTTTTTCTAGGCATTTTTGTAATATTTTTAATTTTAACAATTTCATATTTTATTTGCTTGTACATATAATGTAAAGAAGGTTTTAAATACTTGATTTTTTTACTAATTTATTCTATAATAAAGTTACTTTGAAAGTGAGAGTGATTTTATGAAAAATAGTGTGAAACTAAAAAAAATATCAATTTTTTTAATTGCAATATTTTCTGTTGTTGCTATATTTGGTATGAATGGTAAAATATTTGCAGCAAATGAAAATAGCAATGAAGAAAATACTGAACAAACAAGAGTTGCAACTGTAAATAGTATATTTGATATTAAAGGAACAAATGGGGAATATAAAACTAGTAGCGAAGATTCAAATATATATTTACCTTATTTAAGAAATGCGGCAGGAAGAATTGTCGTTGATAAATCGATTGATAATATTGGAGTTTTATCTTCAGCTAGTACAATAGATGTAAATGAACCTTTAAAAAGTTTACAATTTTTAATATCATCAGATAGTGTAAGGATAAATGCAAATTTAGAGTATGCACTTGTATTATCAGCAAATGATGTTGTAATAAATTCTAATATTGAAAAAAATGCTTTAATATTTGCAGGTGGTACTGTTACAGTTGATGAAAATGCAACAATAGGCGATGATGTAATTATTGTGGCTAAAGCAGTAAATATTAAAGGAAAAATAAGTAAAAGTGCTGTCATTTCAGCAAATAACTTAAATGTATCAGGTAGTATTGAAGAAGATTTAAGATGTGAAATTAATACACTTGATATTTCAGGAAATGACAATGTTAAAGGAAATTTATTTGTTAACACATATAATAAAGAATTAAATATAAAAGATAAGTATCCTAATGCTACTGTAAATGTAAAAGAAGTAAAAAATGTGTCAAAATCTTTTGGAAATATTCTTTTAAAAGCAGTTATATCATCACTTGGATTTACACTTTTATATGTTATAGTTAAAAAAATAACTAAAGGAAAAGCCTATGAAAAAATGCTTGATAAGGCTAAAAATAACACTTTATTTGTAGTATTAAGTGGTGCAATATCAATACTTGCTTTCCCAGCGCTATTTGTACTTTTAATTTTACTTAGTGTTCTTGGATTGTACATGATAACGATACCTGTGGCTGTTGTATATATGGCATTTTTAATAGTGTTTGTAATGTTGTCTGTTTATGTAATAGGATGTACAATATTTGAATATACAAATAAAAAATATATTAAGGCAGAAAAATTATCTATAGAACTTGTAGGTGTTTTCTTTACATTTTTATCACTTAATTTAATTTGTAAAATACCTAAAATTGGAGCATACATATATATGGCTATGGTAATGATTGCAGTAGGAATAATGATTGCATATTTTTTAAAGGGTGATAATAAAACAAAAGAAATAAAAAAATAATAAATATGTTGGGGTGAAATATTTTATGAACAAAGAGTATTATAATATGTCATCAGATGAGGTACTAAAAGATCTTAGGTCTTTAAATGATGGAATTACAGAAAAAGAAGCTAAAACACGTTTATCTAAATATGGATATAACAAATTAAAAGAAACTAAGAAAAAGAGCTTCCTTTCAAGGTTTATTGACCAGTTTAAAAATGTTATGCTTATTATACTTATAATAGCAGCAATTTTATCAGCAGTAGTTTCAAGTAAGACTGGAGAACCTTTTACTGATACAATTATAATTCTCTTTGTTGTTTTTTTAAATGCTCTTCTTGGTGTAATTCAAGAAAGTAAAGCTGAAAAGGCAATAGAAGCACTTAAAAATATGTCTCTTCCATATATAAAAGTTAAAAGAGACGGTAAAGTTTTAAGTGTAAAAACTGAAGAATTGGTAATTGGTGATGTTGTACTAATTGAAGCAGGGGACTACGTACCAGCAGATATGAGGATAATCGTAAACCATAGTTTAAGAGTAGAAGAATCTGCACTTACAGGAGAATCTGTTGCAGTTGATAAAAAGGAAGAAAAAATTACATCTAACTCTAAAGTAGCACTTGCTGATAGAACGAATATGCTATATTCAGGAAGTAGTGTAGTATATGGAAGAGGGGAAGCAGTAGTAGTTGCTACTGGTATGAATACGGAACTTGGAAAAATAGCGCAGGCTATTTCATCGCAAAAAGCAGAAATTACTCCTTTACAAAAGAAGATGAATGAATTAAGTAAAATATTAAGCGTTTTAGTTGTAGTTATAGCAGTTATAATGTTTGTTGTGGGATATCTAGAAGGTAATCCTATACTTGATGTATTTATGCTTGCAATATCTCTTGCAGTAGCAGCAATTCCTGAAGGGCTTTCAGCAGTTATAACAATAACACTGGCTATTGGTGTACAGAAAATGGCAAAAGAGAAAGCTATTATTAGAAAATTATCATCAGTTGAAGCATTAGGATCAACTGAGGTTATTTGTTCAGATAAAACAGGAACACTTACCCAAAATAAAATGACTTTAAGAAAAATATACATTGATAATAATTTAATTGATGTTACTGATATAAAAAGTAATAAAGAGTTAAAAAAACGTGGAACTTTTAATGAGAGTGATTTAAACACTTTAGTTAATATAAGTATGCTATGTAACGATATTAAATTTGGAGAAGATAGTGGAAAAAAAGTTCTTCTAGGTGATCCTACTGAGGCAGCCTTAATTGAATTTGGTCATCATATAGGATATAACAAAGAGGAAATGGATACAAAATATAAACGAGTAGATGAACTTCCTTTTGACTCAACAAGAAAAATGATGACTACAGTAAATGAATTTGAAAATGAGTATATGGTTTGTACAAAAGGGGCCATTGAGTCTATATTAAATAACTGTGATAGGATACTTATAAATGGTAAAATAGAAAAGTTAGACTTAAGTACTAAAAATAAAATTATGCAAAATAATTTAGAAATGGCAAAATGTGCCCTAAGAGTTCTTGCATGTGCATATAAAATGGAAAGAAAAGAACAGACTATTGATAAAAGTGAAAAAAATCTTGTGTTTGCTGGACTTGTTGGAATGATTGATCCTCCAAGGAAGGAAGCTAAAAGAGCAGTTGAGAGATGCTTTAATGCTGGTATGGTTCCAGTTATGATAACAGGTGATAACAAGGATACAGCAATGGCAATAGCAAAAGAACTTGGAATTTTAAAAGATGGATATGAAGCAGTTACAGGAACAGAACTAGATGCTATGAGCGATAAAGAGTTATACAAAAGAGTAGATAAAATAAGAGTATATGCAAGAGTATCACCAGAGAATAAAATACGTATTGTAAAAGCATGGAAAAAACGTGGAAAAACAGTTGCAATGACTGGAGATGGAGTAAATGATGCACCAGCACTAAAAGGAGCAGATATAGGTGTTGGAATGGGAATAACAGGTACTGAAGTTTCTAAAAGTGTGTCAAGCATGATTTTAGCAGACGATAATTTTGCAACTATTGTTGTTGCTATTAAAGAGGGAAGAAGGATATATGCTAATATTCAAAATGTTATTGTATATTTACTTGCTTCAAATTTAGCCGAAGTACTTATTATATTTTTAGCAACATTGTTTAATAGAACAATTCTTTTACCTATTCATTTATTATGGATTAATTTAGTCACTGATACAATTCCTGCAATAGCACTTGGGTTTGAAAAAGAAGAAAAAAATATAATGAGACAAAAACCAAGAAGTGCAAGTGAAAAATTCTTTACACCATTTTTAACTTTAAGAATTTTAATTCCTGGTATTATAAAAACAATAGTTATGTTTTTAATTTACTTCTTTGTTGAAGCAAGTTATGGTGCACAAATGGCAAGTGCAGCTGTGTTTACTTCACTATCCATTATTGAAGTGTTATTTGCCTATGTTTGTAGGTCAGATAAAAGACCAGTGTTTAAAATTGGATTGTTCTCAAATATGGTTATGGTACTATGTGTAATCGGTACTTTGATATTACAAGTACTTGTAATATCAAATCCTGTTACAGCAAGTTGGCTTAAGATTCCTTTAATGCCAAATCATGTATATATCATGATAATAGTCGCATCTATTGATTGCGTGATTATTTTTGAATTTGTAAAAGTTATACTTGCAAAGATGTTTCATAAAGTAAAATAGAATATGTGACATTTAAATATCATAATTAATAAAATATATGCATAAGCTATACTATAAAAGAAAGAGGGTATAGCTTATGTTTGATAATATACGAAATTTTATGCAAAGTTTTCTTGGAATGGGGAATAATACAAATAGAAGTAGGGGCTATCAAGGAAATAGATATAGGAGTTCTATGAATTACAAACTAATTCCTTTTGACCAAGCAAAGGATATGATTGAGAAAAATACAGTTTTACTTATGGATGTTAGAACTTCAAATGAATATGATCTTATGCATATAAAAAATGCTATTAATATTCCAGTAAATGAGATAGAGCAAAAAATACTTCAAGTTGAGCAAGATAAACCTTTAATGGTATATTGCTCAAGTGGCGCTAGAAGTAAAACAGCTATACAGATTTTAAATAATTTGGGATATAATAATATATATATATGGGAATATGGAGCTCTTGCTACTTTTCCGTATAAAAATATGTTAGAATATGGAGAAAATGGAAGAATCATATGATAACATTTAGATAGGAGGAAAAATGTTAAAACATATAAACGAAAATGAATTTGATGAAAACGTTATAAAAAACAAAGGAGTATGTTTAGTTGATTTCTATGCTACTTGGTGTGGACCTTGTATGATGCTTGCACCAGTTTTAGAAGATATTGCAAAAAGTAGAGCGGGTTATGATATATACAAAGTAGATGTTGATGAAAATAACGATCTTGCCAAGAAGTTAGATATTGATACTATTCCAACTATTTGTATATATAAAGATGGCAAAATTGTTGAAAGACAGGTTGGATTTAGGGATAAAGAGGAAATTGTGGAACTTATTGAGAAGTATAGGTAAGTTTTAATATTTAAGTATAAAGTAAAGGGGCTGTAAAAAAAGTCCAAACGAAAAAATGAGTGAAAAAATTCACTCATTTTTTTGTACACCAGGCATTTCACTTAACTAATTGGTAAAAGTTAGTAGTGGAGGTACATATTGTCAACTGGTGTTTATATAACTACATTAACACTAGTTTGAGGCATTGCAATTAAATTTAAAGTTAGAATATATTATAACAAAATGCGTGAAAAAATGATTATTGGATAAAAAGGCAAGTATGTAAAAAGCTTTTAATATATATTGTAAGTTAAAGTGTATTATTGTATAATATAAATAGAATTGCAATGGGGTGATAATAATATGGCTATAAAAATTGATCTTGAAGATTGGTTTGATTATGTTATATTAATGCGTGGTAAAGAATATTTTTTAGATGATAGGGTAATTGATTAAAAAAAAAAGGACTTAGATACAAGGCAAAAGTTTATGGTAGTAGATTGTATAATGTAAATATTATAGTTGATAAATATGACGAAGTAGTAGAAATGGAATGTGATTGTCCATATGCATGTGAAAATTATTGCAAACATATGGCAGCAACGGTATATTCGATTTTAGATGATAATTGTGAATTTGAAGAAATACCAATTGATTATAAACAAATCATAAATAGGATACCAAAAAAAGAAATAGAAAAATTTTTAATTGAAAAACTTCAAAATTCTCAAGAGCTTCAAGAAAATTTTAATGATACATTTTTTGAATATTTTCCAAAATTTACTAAAGAGTATTATTTAGAAATAATAAAAAAAGAAATGGAATATGCAATAAATAATTTTTCAAGTTTTTATGATGATTTTAATTATGATAATTACTATGACTCTTGCGAAGATGATGATATCTATTCAAGTACGGTATCAAAAGTTATAGAAAAATACGAAGTTGAAACTGTAAAGTGTATAACAAAAAATGATTTTCAAAGTGCGTATAATATAGCAACGGCTTTACTTGAAAGTTTGCCTATAGAAAAATTAGAAAAAGTTTGTGAGTATTATGATAGTATTATTGAATATGCTGTAAATGAATGTGTAGATGATTTTAAAAAAATATTAATTAAAGATAAAACAAAAAGTATGCAAAATATGATTTTTGAATATTGTCTAGTTATGTTAAAAGATGAAGATAAAGTAGGATTTCTTGATAAAAAGTATTTAGGAAGACCAACTATAAAAAGTAAAGTCTTTTATGAAAAAATAAACTTTTTTGTATAGAAGAGTATGTAGAGAAATTTTTTATGGAAAAAAATATCATATGAAATAGAAAAGATTTTATACAACAATTTATGCCATAAAACAATATTAGAAGTGCTCACGACATTAAAATTGCATTTAGAGATATGATGAAAGAAACATTACAAGCATTTGCTAGATGTGAATTAAAGGTTGAATAGGCAGAGGAATCAGGAGGTAATTGAGAAATGGATAAAATTTTAACTTTTATAGTAAATGAATATAATGAAATATTATTATTAAAAGGCAGTGAGAATGATCCTCAATTTAAAGAATCATTTTGGTATGTAGTAACAGGTGGATGTGAAAAATATGATTTAGATAGAGAAGAAACTGTTAAAAGAGAAGTAAAAGAAGAGACGGGTCTATTAACGAATAATAATATTTACTTAAACTGGATTTTAGAATATGAGTCTTTAGGAGTACAATGTAAGGAATATGTTTATATAAGTTTTGTAAATAAAGATAATATTATATTAAATGAAGAAAACATAGATTATAAATGGTGTAAATTTGATGAATTTATGGAAAAAATAAATTGGTTTGGAAATAAGCAAATACTAGAAAAAGTTGTAAGTTTAGCAATTAAAAAGGAGTTATTTTTTAAATCTGAGAAAATAGATAAATTTTAAAATAATATATGGCTAATTGAAAGTTATAATTAACGCATTAAGGAAATATTTTGAAACCAGAATATAATAAGTTGTTAATCAACATAATATAAACATCTTAATTAAAAGTGATTTGATAAATATGAGAGTATATAGTATAATGCCGTAGAAAACTTATTTTAATCTGAATGATTTTTACAATATTTTCCATTTATAGCATTTAAATTTTATAGAAGGTTCTTTATATCATTTTTTCATTGTACTTTTTTATAATTTATTTTTCACCTAAATCTTGCATAAACCTTAATAAATATCCGTCAGGGTCTTGAATTAAAAATTCTTTATTTCCTAAGATTTTATCATTTTGTCTATACCAATTTTCTTCAATATCAAAAGCTATTGCGTAATTATTATTTTTAAAATTATTATATATTTTATCAATATCTTCGACTTCTAATTGAAAATTGATTCCATTTCCAAAAGGATATTTTAGTTCTCCAACATTCCATTTATCATTATCTGATAACTCTTGTAACATAAATTGAATATTGTTTAAGGATATGAAAGTAAATTTATTTTCTGGTCTATTATATTTTACTTCAAATCCAGCAGTTTTATAAAATTTTAAACTGTTTTCTAAACTGATTACAGATAACTCAGGAATATTTTCATTCCAATTTATATAATCATTAGGTCTTAAAATTGTACTTTTAAAATATTGTTCTTGAAAATTAGTCAAAACTTTAATCTCTTCATTAGTAAATGCTTTATTTTCAGGAACGATAATTAATTTGTCATCATTATCATTTGTTCTATGAATTATTGCAATACATTTTCCAGTAAAGTTTTCTAATGGTTCATAAATTCCTAAAACATAAGCATCTAATTCTTCACAATCATCACTTACGGTATTAGGTACATAACCATAATTTACTGGATAAATAAATCCATGCTTTGGATGTTTGCTACCCATAGGTCTATCTATTTTTATTTCTAAAGTTTTATTTAAATATTCTATATTATTCATGCTTATTCTCCTAATTTTATATTTTTAATAATAATGGACTCTTCATTGCTACCTATAAATTCAATAGAAACTTCATTAATCATAGTTGTAAATTCATAATTGAAATTAGAAAAATCTATTAAATTATCAGCTTGACTAAGTGTTATATGTGGAATGTATTGTATTGATTTTTTAAAATGACTTGGTATTATTTTTTCATATATATCATCGTGTAATTTTAATATTTCGTAATTTCCCTTTACACAGTTTAATAAAATATAGTTATCGTCAGATAAAGAAATGCCTTTAAAAGTTACTTCAAAGTGAGAGTGTTTTTTTAATAAGGCAGATAATTTAGAAATTAAATCTTCATTACTTATTTCATCTTTAAAGGGAAAAGCCAGAGTTATATGTGGTGCTACTAAATTTGATAATCTATCGTATTTATTTCTAATTTTCTCAATTATTTTCATATTATCAAATTTAGGAAAAATTAATATATCTCGTTTACCAATATTATTATACATTTACAGACCTTCTAATTATTTATTAATTATTATTCACCAACTCATTAAACCTATCTTATCATATTTTATATCATTAATCAACGTTTTAGAAATTTTTATCGTATATTTGTTTGCATTTATTATATACGTTTTTTCTTTTTATATTGTACTTTTCTTCCGATTTTTAAAAAAGTTAATTCTTCTTCTGCAAATCTGCTACAATAATAATCAGCTATTTTTGTTGTCAAAAATTTTCTATTGTAGTTTTTATCTCTTTACTCTCCTGTTTTAGTATTTTCTGCTTTTTAATCATTAAATTTGAATATTTCTATTCAAATATATTTTTAAGTTTATAATTTAATTCTACATATTTTTTATAGTAACATATGGCTCATAACCTGAAGGTCGTAAGTTCGAGTCTTACCCCCGCAACCAAACTTTAATCACTAGAACCATAACGGTTTTAGTGATTTTTTTATTTTATTTAAAGGTTGATATAATCACTAAAAATCGTCTTCTTATGTCAATTTGGGGAGAAATTGGAGATGAACTCCTCAAACTAGACCTTTGTAATACTATAAATTTCAACAAAATTCATAGCTGATAAATATGAGAGCAAAAAAGATTTAGTAATATTGAATTGTTAATGTGCATTAGTAACTAATAAATTTTCTAGTACATTTCCTGCGTGTTTGTCGTGCAATTTTAAAGGATGTACATAGAAATTATAGGTTGTAGTAATCTGTGCATGGCCAAGTCTTGCTGATACAGTTGCTACATCTACTTGCTG
>FR891240.1 GCA_000433755.1 Clostridium sp. CAG:465
CAATTTTTCAAAGAAAATACTGGAGAGTGGTTTAGAGTAAATGCTAAAAAAATGAAATATAGAGTTGTATGGGAGAGCCTTGATGGAACGAGTATTATGCCACATTTAGACGTAAATTTAGAAAAGAAAGGAATAGGAACTGTTTGGAGAGAAGAAAGACATTACAATATTTATGAATATGAATCAGATTTGATGGATACTAGTACTGAAAGTATTTATAGATTTAAGTATTTTTGTGCAGATGCAGGTTTGTATGGTGAAATGGATCCAAGATATTTAAATGCAAAAGTATCAATTTATATAGATACTTTTGCATAATTAAGAAAGGGGTGTCAAGTTTTGACACCCCATAAATTATTTAATAAATAGAACAATTCTAAAAGAACATGATATATTATACCATTCTTTAGGTAATGCTAATCTTGAAATGCAGCTTTTTTTATCTTGAATATTGGTAATACCAAATACATGACCGTGATTTTCTCTTAAAACGTTTAATTGAGTAGAAGTTCTATTATCAATATAAATTTCTGTGGTAAATTCTCTCATATTTCCAGCCATATCATAAATATTTTTATACATATATTTTTTATCAGTGCCAGTAAGTATATGCCCTGAATCATCTTTTTTTATATCGTTATAATTACCGTAATTTTGACTATTAATACAAAAGTCAGGAATGCTATTACTTATCCATTTTAATGCTGTATCAAAACAAAAGGAAGTTATAAGGCTACTTTGTACATTATTAGAATTATAAAAATTTTTTGAAATTTCTTCGGCTTTATATCTAGTTATATAGTTCCAAACTTTACAGTTTGCTTTTATTATAGGAGTTCCGTTTTGCCATAAAGTAAATGAATCGCTTGTATAATCATTGGTTAGAGGTAGCAAATCACCATTTTCAATTCCTGTTTCAAATCTCCCTATATAAAATCCCTGATTTTTTTCTATACTTTTATAAATTTCATTATTTATTTGATCTGATTCTACAAAATAACAGGCTTTATTTTGATTAAGTATATTATCGTATAATTTATTATCTGTAACAGGCATTAAATCTTTATTATTAACTATATATCTACTATATTTTACTGTATTATTAATTCCATCTATAGTACATGGTACCCAAACAAATTGATTTCCTTTTTCATCTTCAATAACCAATCCATCATTCCAACCTTTGGGATTTCCTTGTTCGTCTAAGTTCCAACTAGCATTATCAGTTTCTACTTTTTTAAATCCATCAGGTATAACTGGATTGTTGTACTGGCTTATTACTTTAGTTAATTCTTCTGAATTTTGCTCTTTATTCTCTTTGTCTTGTTTTAAGTCCTTGTTATACATTAAATTAGGTATGATTAATAATTTTGTAAATAGGATTACCAATGAAATAGTTATTATTAATATTAATATGATAATATATGATTTTTTCATTTTATACACCCTTTATAATTATAACATATTTTATTAATTATACAATAAAAACGGTAGAATATTGTTATATAAACTTTCTACTTTTTTCTATCTTTTTCCACTTTTGTTCATTTCTAATGTGTAGTGATGTATAATGTATATCACACTAAATATTTATTAAGTGTTAATTAACATTTATAAAGGAGGATCCTAATTATGGAGCACATACGGTCACCAGATTTTTAAAGTAATAACAAGTAAAAATATTTTATAACTTCAGGAGGAATAATAATGCTAAAAAATAAATATTTTAAAGTTATACTCTCAACTATGTTAGTTGTAACCATGTTAGTTTGTAGTAATATAGTAGCTTTCGCTGCCGATACTACCTCTAGTGCTAGAAGTGTAGATTCAATGCTTTTAAAAAGCCAACAATGGTTAAATGAAAACTTTTCTTCTAATAGTGCTTTTGGTAGTGTACCAGAGGATGGAACTAGCAGAAGAGCAACAGTAAATGGTTGTATAAGGGCATTACAAATTCGGCTTGGCATAGTTAATACTGCTGATAATTTTGGTCAAGGAACAGAATCACTGTTTAAATCAACTTATAAAAATGGTATAGTTCAGCAAGAATACCCATCAACAGAAGAAGATAAAGTGTATGGAATTATTCAGTGTGCATTATGGACAAAGGGATATTCTACAGGTTCAAGTAGCATAACTAAACATTTTTACGATGGTACTGGTAATGCGGTAAAAGCTTTAAAGAGAGATCTTGGCATTTCTAGTGATAGCTCTACGGTTACTTTAAATGTTATGAAGTTTTTGTTGAGTATGAAACAGTCAAAAAAAGTTTCGGGTGGGATTGATGATATAAGAACAATTCAACAGAGATTGAATAATAGGTATGAACCTTATATAGGGTTCATACCTACTGATGGTACTATGACAAGAGAAACCAGTAAAGCTCTTATAATTGCTCTTCAAATAACTGAAGATATAGATCCATCACTTGCAACAGGAAACTTTGGTAAAACAACAAAGGAGAGGCTGCCAGTACTTCCAGATACTATAAATTCATTATCCTCAGAGAAGAAAAATGAATTTGTAGATTTAATAAGATATTCTTTGTGTGCTAACGGAATACAAGTTAGTTTAGATACTTCTGAATGGAATACAGAAGTATCTGATGCAATAGGAGAATTCCAGCAGTTAATGGAATTGCCATACAATAAGAAAGCTGATGTTAATACTTGGATGTCTTTATTTTTAAGTAGCGGTAATCCTGATCGTTCTTCTGTAGCAAGTGATACGAGATTTGAAATGACATCTGCTAGGATAGAATATCTTAAAGAAAATGGAATAAGTATAGTTGGTAGATATTTAACAGGAGATAGTAAATCATTGCGACCTGGCGAAGCCCAAAGGCTTCTGAATGCGGGTATACGTTTTTTCCCTATTTTCCAAGAAACATATTATAGTGATGATGTCACAAAATATAATTATAATCTTGGGGTATCTGATGCCAGAAAAGCAATAAGTAAAGCGAGACAATATGGTATACCAGCAGGAAATATTATTTATTTTGCAATTGATTTTGATCCTACTCAGGATCAAATTGATACCTATGTTGTTCCATATTTCCAAGCAATTAAAGAAAATATAGGAGAATATTGTGTAGGTGTGTATGGTACACGTAATGTTTGCTGGAATCTCATAAATATTGCTAAGGCTAGTTTTGTTAGTGATATGTCAACAGGTTATAGTGGAAATAAGGGCTTTAAAATGCCAAGAAATTGGAACTTTGATCAATTTAGTGAAATAAAAGGTATAGGTACCACAAAATGGGATCTAGATAAAACAGCATATTCAGGGCTTTATCCTCCTGTAACTAGTCTTAATAGTGGTACACTTAACTTAAGCTCTACATTTTCATTTAATGATGGTCATGTAGGAGATACAAGACATCTTTGGGGAAATTATCTTACACTTAAATTTACTGCTACTGATCCAAATCCTAATTCAGAGCCAGGAACAGGATCTACAGGCAGTATTATACAAGTACAATTGTCTTACGAAAAAGATGGCGAACTAATAATTGGTCCAGTTATTGAGGTTGAGGTTGATGGCAATTCTGTTACACTTGATAAGTATTTATTAGGCGGTATGGATAGAAAGGACTTAACACTATCATACGTTAATACTAATAGAAATAATGCTCAGGTTAACATGAAAGTTGATTTTTATAACTGGTACGAAGCATCTTAGTATAATGATATTATAAAAATATAAAACAAAATGGCTGATTTTACAGGTGTAAATTCAGTCATTTTGTTGGCTAATTAATATTATTTTATATATAATACAACTCTAAATCCTAATTTGCTATTTGGTTTAGTAACAATTCTGTCAATATTTTCTAATGGCGTAAGTCCATCATTTAAATAACTTCCACCAGCGACATTTATATTTCCGTCTGAAGATGCACAAAGCATTTCTGATAAATTTCCGGCTAAGTCATAAATGTTATATGTTTTATTTCTATCTGTTATTCCAGTGGATAATATTAGTCCTTTGCTTTTAGATTTAGTTACATTTGTTCCATTGCTATAATTTTTGCCATCATCACTAGAATATAAACCTGTAAAAGTAAAGTTAGAATTTAAATAATTCCCAATGTTAGCACTATCAACAGATATGTCATTTTTAATATCATAAGTTTTATTTACAAATGATACTACTTCATTTCTTTGGAATATAGTCATTAATCCACTTTGAATATATTCATTGCTATACATGTTTTCAGAATTTGCTTTGGCATTATCGTAGCTTATGTAATTCCATGGCCTTTCCCCTTTTTTACTTACAGGTATGCCATTTATATTGTTAGTTTCTTCACTTATATTATTATTTATGCTTTGCATTTCAATTGGGACTCCAGCTTCATATCTAGCAACATAAAAGCCACCATATTTTTGGTTTTGAATATGTTCTGATTCAATACCTTGTGGCAATTTAGACACATTGTTTACTTCACTTTGCTTTACATTTTTGACAGGTATCCAAACAAATTGATTACCGATACTATCTTCAATAACTAATCCATTGTCCCACCCTTTTGGATTACCTTGTTCATCTAACTCCCAACTAGCACTATCAGTTTCTACTTTATGAAATCCATTTGGAACTATAGGATTGTTATAACTGGTTTTAGGTTCAATAATAGAAGTATTAATAATTTCTGGAGAATTTTTTGTATCATTTTGTACATTTTCTGATTGAATTGTATCATTTTTTTGTTTTAAAAAAGACGATAAAACTATAATTATTAATATGAATAGAATTATAGGTATAAGTAATAATAGTATTTCTTTTTTAGTAAGTTTCATTATGTTCCCCCCTTATATATTAATTATATCACTTTAAATTAATTATACAATAAAAAAAGTATAATATTATTATATAATCTTTCTACTTTTTTCTATTTTATATCAGAATTATAATATAGATTATTAAGTATATTGATTATTAAAATAACCTTAAAATCTTATACTATTACTTATAAATATACACTATCAATTTGGTATGGATGTGATAACCTTAAAAATCTAGAGTCAACTGATGTTAAGGCAGAAAAATTTATATTAAATATTTTAGATAAAATATATTAATATAAAAGGGCAAAGAGTTTAAAATAATCTTTACTCTTTTTACTAAAATTTTTATAAAATATTGCTTTATAGATTTTCAAGAGCAAATTTAATCATTTCATTTACTACTTTATTAAAACTAACATTTTGTTTATCAGCAAGTTCCTGAACTTGATTTGCTAAATCTTCATTTATACGTATGGTTTTTGTAATATCTTTAGGTGGTTTAGGGATTATAAATTTTTTCATAACTTCCTCCTTAAGTTTATTTTTATATTTATTATTATAATTTATTTTTAATTTTATTAATGTAATTATTTTTGTAATCTAATTAATATTCATAAATTGAATACAATTATTGACTTTAGTCCGATAAAGTTGTATAATTTATATTAACAATTTCTAATGGAGGGAAATTATGAATATTGTAAATAAAAAAGTTTTAGAAAGATCTTTAGCAATTTTAAATCAAGAAAGTAAAAATATAGAAATGCAATTTTGGATAGAGTTTTTAAGCTTACAAGATATGTTAAGAATAAATAAAAAATTATTAAGTTGTAATGATGAAAAATAGAAATAATTTTGTCAAAGGAGAGAATATTTGAGAAAGTTAAAAAGAATGATAAATAAAGACCTTATTGCTGTTGCATTTATTATTGTTATTACCTTATGTACTAATATATTTTTAAGGTATTTATATAAGAAATATTATATTAGTAATAAAGTAGAAATTTATAAAAAATCCAGAAATAATATTATTACTTACTTTAATCAGTTTGCATAATTATTATTTTAATATATGTATGAAAAAATCCTATTTCTAAATTAATTTGGAAATAGGATTTTTAGTCATCGTCTACTTTATCAAATATATTATCTGAAAAAAATTCTTCTAAATCAATATTTAACCCTTCACAAAGATGGAATAGAGTTATTAATGTAATATTAGAATTTTTTTTATTCAAAAAATCATTTATAGTTGTTTTTGAAACACAGGATCTTGTTGATAATTCACTTTGTGTAAAATGCTTTTTTTCTAGTAACGAAATAATCCTTAAACGTGTTGCTTCAATAAGTGTCATAATATATTCACCTCTATTTTAAAATTATATCAAATTTATTTGCAATCTGTCCGCTAAAGATGACGAAACGAAATTTATTTAAATAAATATGGATATATTATAACTATTAAATAAAATATAAAATTAAATATAATATATTTTTTCGACAAAATATTACAAAAAATATATACCAGTTATGGCATAAATATACAAAAGGTAAATAAAAAACATAGGATAGAATAAGGGTGAGGTTGATATATAAACTAAG
>FR891241.1 GCA_000433755.1 Clostridium sp. CAG:465
AAACAAAAGTCTGTTAACCATTTAATTTCAATGATTAACAGACTTTTTCAAAAAATTTCATGATTTAGTCCTGGCGATATATGTAAAAGATTGAATAATATCTTGATATATTTTATATTAATTGTTATAATTTATTTATATTAAAAGAGGTATTATGATATGGAAAAGAAGGTAAATTTAAATAAAAAGAAAATGATAGCAATTATTGTTATAGTTGCTTTAATAACAGCTTTATGTATGTTATGTTTATTTGTAGTTCAAAAGAATAAAAAGAAGCAAGACTTTGTAAACGATGAATCAAGAGATAATAGTGTTAACATTGAAAATATATCTAAAGCTCAAAATGAAAAAAAGATATATAAAGAGCTTAATGTTTCTCTGCCAATATTTATGTATCATTTTATTTTAGATGATTATGGAGATAATTTAGATACTGAAAATTTTGTAAAACCTTCCACACTTGAAGAGCAATTAAAATATATAGTTGATAATGGATACCAAACTGTATTTGTAAATGAAATAGAAGATTTATCAAATTATACTAAACCCGTGGCACTTACATTTGATGATTGTTTTGTTTATTTTTATAACAATGCATATCCATTGCTAAAGAAATATAATCAGAAGGCTAGTATATATATAATATGCAACTATGTAAATGGACCAAACTATTTAACAACAGATCAAATTAAAGAAATGGTTGATAGTGGACTTGTTTCAGTTCAAACGCATACTTTATCTCATAGAGAGCTTACATCACTTTCTTTAGAAGAGATGGAAAAGGAATTAGTTGAGTCAAAAAAATATTTGGATAGTACATATAACATTAATGTTGATACAATATGCTATCCAATTGGAAAATATAACGATACAATTGTAAATAAAGCAAAAGAAATATACAAATATGGTTTAGCTATGACGGGTGGAGTATATAATTCAAAGAAACATGACTTATATAGAATTCCAAGAATTTATGCAAATAGGAGTATGACTATTAATCAGTTTGCAAATTATTTGAAACAGTCAAATGTTGAAATAATATATTAAAAATATGAAGAAGAATATGATTAAATTTTATAATGAAATATAAAGAAAAAGGGATATAACTAAAACACTAAATTTTGTTATATCCTTTTTATATTATGTTAGTTATTTGTACCTGTAAGTTCTTCCAAATCTGAAAATTCATATCCTTCTTGCTTAATTTTTTGTATTAATTCATCTAGAATTTCAGCATTTGTTTTTGATGTGCTATGTAACAGTATAATAGCTCCATTATGAAGACGAGGAATTAATTTATTAAAAGCTTCTTCTTTAGAAGGTTGCTTATCTTGGTACCAGTCAACATAGGCAAGACTCCAAAAAATTGTTTTGTAACCAAGTTCATGTGCCATTTTTAAATTTAATTCACTATATACACCTTGAGGAGGTCTATAAAATTTTTTCATATCTTTTCCTGTAATTTCTTTGTACATTTCTTCCATTGGTTCAATTTCTGATTTAAAATCCTCCATAGTAGACATTTTTGACATGTTTGGATGAGTCATTGTGTGATTTCCCACAATATGGCCTTCATCAACCATACGTTTTACAAGTTCGGGATTTGTCTTCATAAAGGTGCTAACTACAAAAAAAGTAGCTTTAACGTTATTTTTCTTTAATGCATCTAATATTTGAGGCATATATCCATTTTCATATCCAGCATCAAATGTTAGATAAACTTTTTTCTGTGTTGTATCACCAATATAATATGAATCATATTGCTTTAAAAAATCAGAAGTAGCATTTCCATCTGGAGCTTCTCCATTTTCCTTAAAACTAAGTCCCCAATTTCCTTTAGCAGCAAATACATTGTTATATACAAATCCAATAGAACATGCAAGTATAGTGCATATTACTAAACTTAATATAATATGTTTTTTATCAATAGTTAGATACATAGCATACATCATCTCCTATCTAATTTTAGTATATTTTTTATGCTTGTATATTATGTTACTAAAAAGAATAAATTGAATTTAAATTAATTATAATATATAAAGAGGTATGAAATGGAAGAATATATAGTTAATTTGATTGGAAGTTTTGGATACTTTGGAATGTTTATTGCTATGGTACTAGAGGCAGTTATTATTATAATTCCTAGTGAATTAATACTTGCAACAGGAGGAATCCTTGCAAGTAGTGGAAAATTTTCACTTTTAGGAGCATTTATTATAGGACTTATAGGAAGTGTTTTTTGTGCAATTGTTATATATGCTATGGGATATTATGGTGGAAGGAAGTTTATAATAAAGTATGGTAAATTTTTCTTTATGAAGCAAAAAGATATAGATAAATCTGATAAATGGTTTGAAAAATATGGAATGAGAGCAGCTTTTATCTGTAGATTTTTTCCAATAGTTAGAACTTTTATTTCTCTTCCAATTGGAATATCTAAATTAAATTTTAAAAAATTTGTTATATATACTACACTTGGAAGTATTCCTTGGACATTAATTTTTGTACTTTCAGGGTATTATTTAGGAAATAATTATACTAAAATAGCAAGTATATTTAATATGTTTAAGCTTCCTATTATTATTTTCTTAATAATATGTGTGCTAGCATATTTGTATATAAAAATTATAAAACCTAAGATTATATTTTTTAAATTAAAAAATAAAAAGGAATAAATTTGTATATTTTTGTCAAGTTTTAGGAAACTATGTAAAATATATTGAATAAGTAATTTATACAATATATAATTATTTTTTAGAATGGGGAGATAAATGAAATTTATGACAGATGATATGAAACTAAATAAAAACAATGTTTTGTTCTCGGTAGAAAAAATGCCTAATACAGAACTTAGATATAGATTTAAAATTGATGATAATACTATATATAGTGTAACAAAAAGCGGTGAAAATTATGAGTGGCAAAACTCTCATTACCATAAATTATGTAATGAAGTTTATGTGGTACAGTCTGGAAAAATAATAATGGTAACTAAAAAAGATAAATGTGTAATTAAAAAAGTTGCTAAGATAGGTGATGTTATTGCAGTAGGTCCAAATGAATCACATAATTTATTTTTATCTAAAGATGCACAAATATGTGTACTTAAGTATGGTAATATAAAAGTTGATGACTGGTATTCGGATAAATCATTAGATGAGTTTTGCAAGAGTATTGATGTTGAAAAAATATTTGAAAAATATTCAAAAATGTAGAAAAGTATATAACTATATGGTATAATATTTTAATCATTATTAGGAGGAATCATATGGATATAAGTTTGGATATTGGTGATAATTTATTTAATTTTAGAGTAGGGGCAATAATAAAGAACAAGAATAAAATATTGGTCCACCATGAAAAGAGTAAAAAACATGTAATTTTAATTGGTGGTAGAATCAAATCAGGTGAAGATAGCATAACTGCTTTAAAAAGAGAAATTTTAGAAGAAATAGGAGCAGATACAGAATATGTTAAATCATCATCTTATGTTGAAAATTTTTTTGAAGTAAAAGGGAAAAAATATCATGAGATATTGATTGTTCATGAAATGAAGTTTTGTGATGAATCAATGTATCAAAAGGAAGTATTTAAATCAATAGAAGAAAGAAAAAAAGATAAGTTAGAATTTTTCTGGATAGATGTAAATAATTTTAAAGATTATTTATTTTTGCCCCAAAATCTTTTAAAGCATTTACAAAATAATATAGATGAATTTGAATATATATTAAATGATGAGAGAATAAAGTAGAAAAATAAAAGAGTAAAAAAATAAAAGAGTAAAAAAATAAAAGATAAACTTTACTATAATAAAAAATTGTGATATAATAGTCAAGTTGCAAAAATGCAATACTTTGTTAGTATTGCGTTTTTTCTGCGTGAAAGGAGTTATTATGGAACAAAAAGAAAATATACTTGGAACAGAAAAAATAGGTAAATTAATTAGAAAATTTTCAATACCTTGCATTATATCTTTAGTAGTAAATTCGTTATATAATATTGTTGATCAAATATTTATAGGATGGGGTGTTGGATATTTAGGTAATGGAGCTACAAATGTTGTATTTCCACTTACAATGATATGTCTTGCATTTTCATTAATGTTTGGTGATGGTGCATCAGCTTTTCTAAGCTTAAAACTTGGTGAAAATAGAAAAGATGAAGCAAAAAAAGGAGTCGCAAATGGTATTATAGTTTCTATATTTGTGTCAATAATTTTCTGCATTTTAGGACTTGTTTTTTTACCATTTTTACTTAATGTATTTGGTTGTACAGATGAATTTTTTCCATATGCGATTAGCTATGGATACGTTATTGTAATAGGTCTTCCATTTATGATGATAGGTACAACATTAAATTCAATTATACGTGCAGATGGTAATCCTAAATATGCAATGAAATCTATGTTAATTGGTGCAATTCTTAATATTATACTTGATCCTGTTTTCATATTTTTATTTAAAATGGGAGTTAAAGGTGCTGCTATTGCTACTGTTATAAGTCAAATAGTAACTTTTGTTTTAAATATTTTGTATATAAGAAAATTTAGATCAATAAAATTAATAAAAGAAGATTTTAAATTTAATTTTAAAGTAGCATCTATGGTATCAAAACTTGGAATTAGTAGCTTTATTACTCAAATTAGTATAGTTGTTGTAATTGCATTTGAAAATAATTTGTTAAAAAAATATGGTGCCATGTCTGAGTTTGGATCAGAAATTCCAATAACTGTTCTTGGAATTGTTATGAAAATAAGTCAAATTTTAAATAGTTTTATTATAGGTATAGCTGCTGGTGCTCAACCAATTATTGGATTTAATTATGGAGCTAAAAAATTTGATAGAGTAAAACAAACTTTAAAATATGTACTTATTACAAGCCTTTCAGTGAGTACAATTGCATTTATACTTTTCCAAACTATCCCAGATAAATTAATTTTGTTATTTGGAAACGAGGGAGATTTATATAAAAACTTTGCATGCCTTGCATTTAGAATATACCTAATGCTTGTTATTGTAAATGGAATTCAAATTCCATCTGGAATATTTTTTCAGGCAATTGGTAAGAGTGTTAAAAGTGCATTTATTTCACTTTCTAGACAAATACTTTTCTTGGTACCAAGCATGGTAATTCTTGGAAATATGTTTGGAGTTTTGGGAGTTTTACATGCAGGTCCAGTAGCAGATGGGTTAGCTTTTTTAGTATCAGGAATATTATTAATATTTGAAATTAGAAATTTAAATAAATCACAGGTAAAAGAAAATAATTTATCAGTTGATAGTGATGAAGAAATAGCTGCAGATAAAAAAGCAGACAATGTTGTTATTACTATTTCAAGAGAATATGGCTCAGGTGGGAGATATGTTGGTAAACTTGTAGCAGAAAAGTTAGGAATAAAGTTATATGATGAACAAATTCTAACAAAAATTGCAGATAAAACAGGACTTTCTTTAGAATATATTGAAAATCACGAGCAAAAAAGAAGTAACCTTGAATTGTTAAATAATATATATTATTCATCTCTTAATAATTCTGATGAAATATTTGTTGAAGAGGAAAAAGTTATAAAAGATATAGCAAGTAAAGGATCATGTGTAATAATTGGTAGATGTGCTGACTTTATTCTAAAAGATATGGAGAATACATTTAATGTATTTATATATAGTACAGAGGAAAATAAAATAAAAAGAGCTGTTGAAAGATTTAATATTAATGAAAAAGATGCTAAAAAACAAATTAGTAAAATTAATAAATTAAGAAGTAATCATTACAAGCATTATACATCAAATGAGTGGGGAAATAAAGAAAATTATGATTTATGTATAAATAGTGATAGCTTTGGCGTTGAAAAAGCTGCTGATGTTATATGCCAAATGGTTAAAAATATATAAATGTATATTATATAGAGAGTTTAATTGTAGAAATTAGGCTCTTTATTTTTGTTACTATTCAGCGTATAATTAACCAAAAATACAAAATCAATTTCTATTAGAAATAGTAACAAATTATTCATAAAAATTA
>FR891242.1 GCA_000433755.1 Clostridium sp. CAG:465
AAATATATTATACAATAATTTCGCTTTAAAGTCAATAATTATGTAACTTTATTTAACCTATATATAAAAAGTAGTAGAAATTTTAATTCTACTACTAATCATTTATTTTGTTTTTTTAGGTTTAGTCCATGAAATATAGTCACATTTACTATCATCAGTATTAGTGTTATTTTCACAAACATAGAAAGTTCTTTTCTTCTTAGTCTTTTTAACTAATACTTTTCCTCCACAATTTGGACATGGAATATCAATTGATTGAACCAATGGCTTTGCATTTTTACACTCTGGATATCCAGGGCATGCTAAAAACTTGCCAAATCTTCCTTGTTTTATAACCATATTTCTACCACATAATTCACATTTTATATCAGTTTCAACTTCTGGAATTTTTACTTTTTTTGCATTTTCTTCAGCATTCTTAACTGATTTTTCAAATGGTCCATAAAATTCTTTTAGCATTTCTACATAATTTACTTTATCTTCAGCGACCATATCAAGTTCATTTTCCATCTTTGCTGTAAATTTCTCATCAACTATATTAGCAAAGTTTTCCTCCATAAGTTCATTTACAATTTCTCCAAGTTCAGTAGGAACTAAATACTTATTTTGTCTTTCTACATATGTTCTCTCTTCAATAGTTGAAATTGTAGGTGCATATGTACTTGGTCTACCTATTCCTTTTTCTTCTAATGTTTTAACCAAACTTGCCTCTGTAAATCTTGCAGGAGGCTCTGTAAATTTTTGTTTACTATATATCTTATCCTGTTTTAATATATCTCCTACTTCAAGTTCAGGTAAAATATTCTCTGTATTTTCTTCTTCATCTACATCTTCTTTTTTAGTCTTATCTTTATCGTCTTTTCCTTCTGTATATAGTTTCATAAATCCATCAAATTTTACAACAGAACCATTTGCAATAAATATATAATTATCTACTTCTATTTTTACTCTAGTAGTATCATAAATTGCTGTTGCCATTTGACTTGCTAAAAATCTATTTAATATTAATGTATATAACTTTTGTTCATCCTTAGTCAAAGTATCATATACTCCTAGTGAATTTAATATATTTGATGGTCTTATTGCCTCATGTGCATCTTGAGCAGACGCTTTTGTTTTAAAATATCTATTTTCATAATATTTATCTGAATATTTTGAAGTAATATATTCCTTTGCCATTTTTCTTGCATCGTCAGATATTCTAACAGAGTCTGTTCTCATATATGTTATGTGTCCTGCTTCATATAACTTTTGTGCTACCATCATTGTCCTTTTTACATTAAATCCAAGTTTTCTTGAAGCTTCCTGTTGTAAAGATGACGTTGTAAAAGGAGGAGCTGGATTTCTCTTTCTTTCACTTTTTTTAACATCAATAACTTTATATTCTTTACCATCTATATTTTGTATTATTTCTTTTACTTGTTTTTCATTTGAAAGTTCAATTTTAGACTTTTTATCGCCATAGAAATTTGCCATAAATCCAGTTTTATCTTTAAATAGTTTAACAGATAAATTCCAATATTCAACTGGTTTAAAATTTCTAATTTCTTTTTCTCTATCAATTATTATTTTAAGTGCAACTGATTGAACACGTCCTGCACTTAATCCCTTTTTTATTTTTTTCCAAAGTATTGGACTAATTTCATATCCAACAATTCTATCTAATATTCTTCTTGCCTGCTGTGCATCAACTAAGTTTAGGTTTATTGCTCTTGCTTTTGATACCGCATTTTTTACAGCAGTTTTTGTTATTTCATTAAACTCAATTCTACATTTGCTCCCATCTTCTATTTCAAGTACATTTTTAATATGCCAAGCTATTGCTTCTCCCTCACGATCAGGGTCGGTTGCAAGATATACTTTTGATGCTTTTTTTGCCTTCGTTTTTATTTCATTTACAATTTTAGCTTTTCCCTTCATTGTTATATATTTAGGTTTAAAGTTATCCTCTATATCAACACCTAATTTACTTTTAGGTAAATCTATTATATGTCCTTGCGATGCAATTACATCATAACTGCTTCCAAGATATTTTTTTATTGTTTTTGCTTTAGAAGGTGATTCCACTATTACTAATTTATCTGACACAATCTCTCTTCCTTTCAAAATATTAATAACTAAATTCATTAATCATCTGTAGATTATACCACAAGAAAAACACTATAGTCAATCTTTGTATATAATATTTAACAAATTAGATAAACATCTAGTTGCAAGATAGGCTTCATCTAAAGTATTTCCACTTGCACCAACTTCTATTAATAATGAATATTTATTTAAATCTTGATTATATATAGAATTTCTAATAATCATAGGTTTGAACAAGCCTGGATATACTTCATCTGCAAGTTGTTGTATTTTAAATGCAAGTCTTAGGTTATCTTCATAATATGGGTTATTTGTAACATCTGTACCTACTCCCATAACTAACATACATTGTGCAACCTCAATTCCATTTATTTTAACAACTGGTCTATAGTCAAGATCATTTGTAGCATCTCTATGCACATCTATAGAAATTCCAGCATGCCCCATGGCAGCTATTGCATTTTTTACTGTTATTCTAGACCTTGCATATGAACTAGTATATGTACCATAATCATGAGGTGTTGTATCATGTACCACTTCAAACCCTTTACTATTCAAATTTTCTTTAAACTTTTTAGCAACTGAAAGCATATTATATGTTGCATCTTGCGAACGTCTAGCTCCTGAATATTCAAATTTATATTTATCACTATTTGCATAACTTTCAGACGTATGAGTGTTATATAGCAAAATTTTATCACTTTTTTTCGTTAGAGTAATATTTGACGCAGCAAGGGATTTGAAGTCTATGTCTCTTTTTGATGAATAATTAAGTATTTTCATTTTATTTAAATTTATTCTTTGTATATTTTCGCTATTTTCAGTTATTTCTACATTAATATCTTTGTTTTTTCCAAATACACTTTGTTCATTTTTATCTTTTACAAGACTATCTAATATTTCTATTTCATCATCCTTATTTTCTGATTTTTTTGCTTCATCAATGGATTTGATTTCGTTAAATAAATAATTTTCCTTATTATATATTCCATACGCATTAAATACATCTGCAAGTTCGACATTATTCCCCTCAGCTTGTCTAAAATTAGAACCAAAATATATTACTTTTGATAAAAAAGGAATATGTTTTGCAAAAAGATATATTCCGAAAATTAAAATAACTAACATAAATAATTTAGATGTATTTAACCCTAGTTTTATATTTTTTTTATCAAAGCCATTAAAATTATTTATAGTTACTTTATTTTCATTTCTCTTATTCTGTGCTTTTATTTTATCTACTAACCATTTACTATCACTATGCTTTTTTTTAGATAAAAAAACAGCTGTAATTTTCATAAACTTATCACCTTAGTTTAATTGTATTACAACTATTTATTATATATTACTAATATTTTTTAATCTAATAAATTATTCATTTCATTACTATATTTATCTAAAAGAGTAATTGTTTTTTCTTTTAGATCTATAACTTCTTTTTTTATATCTAATAATTTTTCTTTTTCCATCTCTATTAAATGTTCAATTCTATCTTTTTCTTGCATTGATTCAATTCTTGAATTTTCTATAATTTTTTTAGCTTGATCCTCTGCAGTAATTAGTGCATTTGCTACTTTTTCTTGTTTTGCTATATAATCTGTTTCATATTTTTCTAATTTTCTTTTTAAAATAGTAAGTTCGTTTGCAATTCTGTTTGCATCTGATTTTTCAGCTTGGATTTTACTTTCATATTCTGCTTTCATAGCTTTTATATATTCTTCTACTTCTCTTTTATCGTAACCAAACATTTCGTTACTAAATTTCTTTTCGTTCTCCATTTATTACTACCTCCACAACTGCCCCTCAATGTTTTCTGTATTATATCAAATTTTTACCCGATTTTCAATCTTTTTAATAAAATTTTACTTTATTTAGATATAATTCCACCTGCAATTACCACATCATCAATGTATATAACACAAGACTGACCTGGAGCAATAGCAAACTGAGGTTCATCAAATATAATTTTTATTTTATCACCATATAAATATGCAGTCGCATTTGCCTCTTTAGCCTTATACCTAATTTTTACTTTAACATTAGTCCCTTCTTTTGTTATTATATTATCTATTAAAATATTTACATCTTCAATTAGTAAACTTCTACTTAATACACTATTTTTTTCTCCTACAATTATTTTATTTTCATCAGGATTTATATTTACTACATATAACGGCTTTTCATTTTGAATACCAAGACCTTTTCTTTGACCTATTGTATAATGAGTAAATCCAGTATGTTTTCCTCTTACTTTACCATTAATATCAACAATTTTTCCCTCTTTAACTTTAATATTTTCGTCTAAAAATCTGGTATGGTTATTATCTGGTATAAAGCAAATATCTTCACTATCTGGTTTAGATGCAACAAGCAAATTATTTTCTTTTGCAATTTTTCTTACATCATCCTTACTTTCAAATCCTTGCAAAGGAAAAAGTATATGTGGAAGTAATTCTTTATCTATAGGATATAGCACATAACTCTGATCTTTTAAAATGTTATCAGATTTTTTTAGTACAAAACAATTATATTTCTCACTATATTCTGTTTTTGCATAATGACCAGTTGCAATATAATAGCAATCAAGTTTTTTAGCAAGTTCATACATTTTTCCAAATTTTAAAAATCTATTACACATAATACAAGGATTAGGAGTTCTTCCAGATTTATACTCATCAATAAAATTATCAATTACATATTTTTTAAATTCTTCTCTAAAATCATATGTATAGTGTTTTATTCCAAGCTTATGACATACTCTTTTTGCATCATTTATCGTACTTAAACTACAACAAGCTGTTTCATTTTCTACAAAACTCTCATCCTCAAAAAGTCTCATTGTAATACCAATTACTTCATATCCAGCATTTTTTAGTAATATGGCACTTACTGAACTATCTACTCCTCCACTCATTCCAAGTAATACTCTTTTTTTATTTTCCATTTTTTCTCCTCTTTTACAAATTAATACATATATAGTATACCATAATTACAGAACAAAAGCTAGTAAATACATTACTATTTACCAGCTTTTAAAAATCTACTCCTCTATTTTATTTAATATTTCACATATACTATTTATCAAATAATCAACTTCTTCTTTTGTATTGTCTATACCAAAGGTTGTTCTAATTGTACCACCTATATATTCATCTGGTACATTTATAGCTGAAAGCACATGTGATTTTTGTATAGCACCAGCAGTGCATGCAGAGCCTGCTGATACACATATTCCATTCAAATCCAAATTAAAAAGCATAGCTGCTCCATCAACATTTTTAAATGAAAAATTTGCATTATTTGAAAGTCTGTTTTTAGTATTTCCATTTAACCTTGCATTTGGTATTTTTTTCAAAATATTTGAAATATAATAATCTCTTAAATTTTGAATATATTTATTATTTTCTTCTAAATTTGAATATGCTATTTTCATCGCTTCAGCCATTCCAACTATTGCTGCCACATTTTCGGTTCCTGCCCTTTTATTACTTTCCTGATGTCCGCCATCAATAAATTTGGAAAAGTTTATTCCTTTTTTTACATATAGTGCTCCTATTCCCTTTGGGCCATGAAATTTATGAGCAGATAACGATAATGAGTCTATATTTAATTTGTTTACATCTATATTTATACTACCTACTGCTTGCACAGCATCAGTATGAAATATAACATGATGTTCTTTTGCAATTTTACCTATTTTCTCTATGGGCTCGATAGTTCCTATTTCATTATTTGCAAACATAACAGAAATAAGTATTGTATTTTTATTTATTAACTTTTCAAGTTCGTCTAATTTTACAATTCCACTTTCATCAACATCTACATATGAAATTTTAAATCCTTCTTTTTCAAGAGATCTACAAGTTTCAAGTACAGCAGGATGTTCTATTTTAGATGTAATTATATGATTTCCTTTACTTTTGTATGCTCTTGCTATACCTTTTATTGCAGTATTATCACTTTCACTACCACATGAAGTAAAATATATTTCACTAGGATTTGCACCAATTATATTTGCAATTTCTTCCCTTGCATCTTCAATAGCACATCTTGATTCTTGTCCAAAACTATATATTGATGATGCATTTGCATAATTTTCTTTTAAATATGGTAACATTTTTTTTAATACATTTTCATTTAAGCTTGTTGTTGCTGCATTATCGAAATATTTTATGTTCATTTTTCCCACCTTTTAAACAATTATTAATATGATAAGTATAGCATATTTAAATTTTTTTTACAACAAAGAAAATATTATTTTTATTTTTCATTTTTTATTTTCTTTTATATTTCCACATTTTTTGCAAATAATACTTTTAGGTGATTAAAATGAGTTCAAATGTAAATATGACAAATCAGGAATACTCTGATTATGTAGATACAAAAGCAAAAAAAAGTCCTATTTTAAAAAATATAATTCTTGCTTTTATAGTTGGAGGGCTTATTTGTATAATAGGTCAAATAATTACAGATATATGTATGCATTATGGGATTGATAAAAAAAGTTCTACAACAATTACAACTATAATATTAATATTTATTGGTGCTTTTTTAACAGCAATTAGAGTGTATCCAAAGCTTGGTAAACATGCAGGTGCAGGTTCTATCATACCTATCACAGGTTTTTCTAACTCAATAGTTGCTCCCGCAATTGAATTTAAACTTGATGATTATATTTTAGGGCTTGGTGCAAATATGTTTAAAATTGCAGGACCAGTATTAGTGTATGGTATTACAACTTCGGCAATTATTGGATTTATATATTGGTTATTAAAATTATTTATAATATAGGAGGAAAAAATGAAAGTCGGAAATCAAACAATAAAATTTAAAAACTCTCCAAAAATATTTGATACTTCATCTATTGTTGGGCCAAAAGAAATGCAAGGCCCTCTTACAAACGAATTTGACATGCATAGTGACGATATTTTCTTTGGAGAGAAAACTTTTGAAAAAGCTGAGTCAAGAATGATGAATAACTGTATTAATAATTTATTTACAAAAACTGGTATGACACCTGAAAAAATAGATTATATTTTCGCTGGCGACCTTCTTAACCAATGTATGGCATCAGGTTTTTGTATTAGAGAATTAGATATACCTTTTTTTGGAGTATATGGTGCATGTTCAACATTTGTAGAATCATTAATACTTGCATCAAGTTTTATAGATTCAGAATATGCAAGTAAAGTAATTGCTGCAACTTCATCACATTTTTGTAGTTCTGAAAGACAATTTAGAATGCCATTAGAGCACGGTAATCAAAAAAGTCCAACTGCACAGTGTACTGTTACTGCTAGTGGATGTGCTTTGGTAGTTCCAAAAGATTACAAAGATACAACAGGTGCTTATGCAACATATGCAACTCCAGGAAAAATTATAGACCTTGGAATAAAAGATGGAATGAATATGGGAGCTGCAATGGCACCTGCAGCTTTTAATACTATAATGACACATTTAGAAGATACTGGTAGGAATGCTGATTATTACGATGCAATTATAACCGGAGACCTAGGAGTTCTTGGCTCAGATATATTGGTAGATTTATTTAAAAAAGAAAATATTGATATATCTTTAATACACAAAGATTGTGGTAAATTAATATATGATGATGCAACTCAAGATACCCATTGTGGTGGAAGTGGTTGTGGCTGTATGGCAAGTGTATTTAGTGGTTATTTTTATAAACTATTAAAACAAGGTAAATTAAATAAAGTTTTAGTTGTTGCAACTGGTGCACTTATGAGTACTCAATCATCTCTTCAAGGAGATTCAATTCCTGGAATTGCTCATGCAATATCAATAGAAAATGAGGTGGTGTAAATGGACATATTTATTGAATATTTAAAAGTATTTATAACAGGTGGAATTATATGTTCTATAGGGCAAATACTAATAGATAAAACAAAACTTACTCCTGCAAGGATTTTGGTTATATTTGTAACATTAGGAACAATACTTACTTCAATTGGAATTTATGGAAAAATAGTTGAATTTGGAGGAGCTGGTGCCACTGTCCCTATATCAGGATTTGGGTATTGCCTTGGAACTGGTGTTATTGAAGAAATAAATAGTGTAGGTTTTCTAGGAATATTTACTGGTGGCGTAAAAGCATGTGCAGCTGGAATTTGTGCTGCTGTTGTTTTTGGTTTCTTATGTGCATTATGTTCAAAACCTAGTATAAAATAATAATGTATTTTTATTTTCTCCTAAATGAGTATTGTATATTTTTATATTTTATGGTATATAATTTATATATAAATATATATAGCATTTATTCATAGGAGGAATTTTTTTGAGAAATGGTAGAATTGAAGAAACAAAAAATAAATTTAGTGTTATTAGTTTTATACGTATAATATCAATACTTGTAATACTAGTTTGCATTGGACTACTTGTATATAGATATATAAATTTAAAGAATTCAGATAAAATACTAGGTGAAATAAACTCAGATATAAAAATTGAAAACAAAAATATTGAAATAAATGGTGTGGCCGCAGCAATGGTAGATACTGATGTAAATTCTTTAAAGGAAAAAAATTCTGATACAGTAGCTTACCTAAAAGTAAATGGAACTGATGTAGCATATCCAGTTGTTCAATCAAATGATAATGAATATTATTTAAGGCACTCTTTTGATAAATCATATAGCCAGGCTGGTTGGATTTTCATGGATTATAGAAATGATGCAAAATCTTTAGATAAAAACACAATAATATATGGTCATAATATGTTGAATAACTCAATGTTTAGTACGCTTACAAAAATGACAAAAAGTTCATTTTTTAATGATGAAAATAACTCATATATAAATCTTTCAACTGAAAATAAGTCTACTCTTTGGAAAATATTCTCCGTATATATAACTGATCCTAATACATATTATATGACTATAGGCTTCTCATCAGATAATAGTTATTTAGAATTTTTAAATAATATTAAAGAAAAAAGCATGTATAATTTTAATGAAAATATAGGTGCAAATGATAAAATATTAACACTATCAACATGTACAAATTTAAATACTAAAAGATTAGTTATCCATGCAAAACTTGTATATTCAGAAGATAAATAGCAGATGAAAAACATCTGTTATTTTTTTTGTTATAATTTCCAGTATAGTAATTAAAATTTAACAAATAATAATTATGTGATTTAAAAGGAGGAAAAATTTATGGATAATTTAAATCAAATTGAAATTCAAAACATTAGACACATTTGTGGACACACTGCAAGTTTTTGCGACAAAATAAACTACTTTAAAACTCTTACTCAAGATCAAAATATTACAGAAGTTCTAGATAGTATATGCAATACATGTACTACAATAAAATCAGAACTTTCAAATATGTTATAGGAGGTTAAAATTATGAATGAAAAATTAGCAATGGATTCTGTACTTTCATGTACAAACTCAATAATCACACTACTTAATTATTCTATACAACAAGCAAATAACAAAAATTTTAGAGATACACTTATTGAACAGAGAAATACTTTAGAAAATTTACAATGGAAGGTTTATTTAATTGATAAAGAAAAAGGATATTATATACCAGCTGCTCCTGCAGGTCAGGCAGATATTGAACAAGTAAAACAAGCTATAAGTCAATAACATATGAAACGTTCTATGTAAAAGAAAATTAGTTATACTTTTTGGGCACTATAATAATTAAATTTATAGTGTCTTTTTTTACATACTCCCACTCTTTAACCAAAGAAAAAAGACTATGATTTTCTAATTATTCATAGTCAATTTTAAGTTAAATATGTATTCGAATATATTTTATCTTAATTTTTGTTTTGATTTTTCTTCTTTTGGTCTTGCTGGAATAGTTTTACTTTCATTATCTGCTACATTCTTAACTTTTGTACCTAATGTCTTTTTAACATCCTTTTTCTCTTTTAAATTTTCTCTTTGAGGTTCAACAGATATTGTACGAGCTAATTCGTCCTTTTCTCTTCGTTTTATAATTGGATTTAATTGATATTTAATAAAATACTCAATATACATATTTCTAGCCTCTTCACGTTTTATCTTTTTTCTTGACTTTTGTGAATCAGTAGAACTAACCATAAAAAATTCTCCATCTTCAAATACAAGCTGTTCTTCTCCATCTGTGAATATTACTCTGTTACTATTATCAGAAATATCAATTTTTTCAATTGCTCCTTCAAAATTTAAAGACTCTTCAATTCTTTTTTTATCTTCTGGCGTAAGATTTTTATTTTTATCTAAATTATCAATTATTTCTTTTACATTATAATCAATTGGAACATTTTTGTTATCTGATGACATATTTTTTCCTCCTTAATCAAAACATTTTATACACTCTGATACTAAAAAATCTAATCTTTTTATATCTCTTTTTACATATAAATAACCAATCAAAGCTTCAAAGCCAGTTGATTTTTTATATTCTATAACATCAACATTTTTAGATACACTGTGAATACTTGTATTTCTTCCTCTTTTATACACATCAATTTCTTCTTCAGATAATATATCCATTATTTTATCTATTGTTGATGATTGACCTTTTGCACTTACGTATTTTATAGAATCTCTATGTAATAATCCTGTTTTTCTATTGTTTTGCGCTGCAAGATATGATCTTATATACACATTATATACTGCATCTCCAATAAAAGCTAAAGTTTGCATTGATACAGTTTGTAAATCAATTTTATCTATAAATTCATCCATTTTCTTTTTTCCTTTATACACCATAATTATATATTATTTACAAATATTTTTCAACATATTAAAAAAAATATTAATAATATATTGAAAAAAGTTTTTATTTAGTGATATAATTTAATGTATATATAATGTCTTGTCCGGAGGTGATAATCGTGGAAGAAAATCAAAAAAAATCAAGTGGCAAAGCTACTGCGTCATTAATATTAGGAATAATTAGCCTTGTAGCATGGCTTTTACCATTAATTGGCTACCCAGTATCTATTGTTGGGTTATGCCTTGGAATTTCCAATGTAAAAAAAGAAAAAGATACTTTTTCAAAAGTTGGGATTATTTTATCAGCTATCGGACTTGGAATTACAGCTATAAACTCAATAGCTGGAGTAATAATTGCATTAAAGCAATTATAATTTATATTTTTTGAAAGGATGATATTTATGGAAGAAACTAAGGAAACTACAAAAAAAACTACTACTACAAAAAAAGCTGCGCCAAAATCTGCAGCAAAAAAAACAACTGCTAAGAAGACAACTACTAAAGCAAAAGCTGCAAGTACCACTTCTAGCAAAAGTGAAAAAATTAATGTAACTGCAACACCAAAAAAAGAAAGTAAAACAACTAAAGAATCTACTAATGTAACTCAAGAAATTGATGCATTCGCTGCTATTTCTCTTATTCTTGGATTTGCAAGTATGATAACTTGGTTATACCCTCTTCTTGGTGTAGCTGTTGCAATACCAGGTCTATCAATTGGTATAGTTACTCATGAAACAAAAAGAAGTAATTATTCACTTATTGGAATTGTAATGAGTTTAGTTGGTATTATTTTATCAATAATTAAAGCTTTTTCAGCATAAAAAAGATGGAGAAAACTCCATCTTTTTTAATACATTCCCATTTCAGGTGAATGACCACTACAATTACAATTTTTTTCTTCTTTTTTATCAGCAACTAATGTTTCTGTAGTTATAACCATAGAAGCAATTGAAGCTGCATTTTGAAGTGCACTTCTTGTAACCTTTGTTGGATCAACAATTCCGTTTTTCTTCATGTCAACATATTCATCATGTAAAGCATCATATCCTATTCCTTTATCAGATGACATTACTTTTTCAACTATTACTGCTCCTTCAACTCCAGCGTTATATGCTATTTGCCTTATAGGTGCTTCTAAAGCTTTTACAATCATACTTACACCTAACTTTTCATCTGTATCTTTAATACTCTCTTCTAATTTTTTAACTTCTGGTAGAATATTTATATATGCTGTTCCACCACCAGAAACAATACCTTCTTCAACTGCGGCTTTAGTAGCAGCAAGAGCATCTTCAATTCTTAATTTTTTCTCTTTCATTTCAGTTTCTGTTGCTGCACCTACAGCAATAACTGCTACACCACCTACAAGTTTAGCAAGTCTTTCTTCTAATTTTTCTCTGTCAAAATCAGAAGTTGAATTTGCAATTTGTGCACGTAATTCAGAAACTCTTAGATCAAGTCTATCTTTATCTGAATATCCATCAATTATAATAGTATTTTCTTTTTCAACTTTTACTTGCTTTGCTCTACCTAACTTATCAATAGTTGTATTTTGAAGTTCAAGTCCAAGTTCAGAAGAAATAACTTCACCACCTGTAAGAGCCGCTATATCTTGTAGCATTTCTTTTCTTCTATCTCCAAATCCAGGGGCTTTTACTGCAACACATGTAAATGTTCCTCTTAATTTATTTACAACAAGTGTTGTTAATGCTTCACCTTCAACATCATCTGCAATTATTAATAACTTTTTACCTTGTTCAGCTATTTTTTCAAGAATTGGTAATATTTCTTGTATAGATGATATCTTCTTATCAGTTATTAATATATATGGTTCATCAAGTACGGCTTCCATTTTATCTGTATCAGTTACCATATATGAAGATAAATATCCTCTATCAAATTGCATTCCTTCTACTACTTCAAGTTCAGTATCCATAGTTTTTGATTCTTCAATTGTAATAACTCCCTCTTTACTTACTTTTTCCATAGCTTCAGAAATTAATTCACCAATTTTTTCATCATTTGCAGATATACTTGCAACTCTTGCTATATCTTCTTTTCCACTTACAGGAGTTGATATTTTTCTGATTTCGCTAGTTGCCAAATCAACAGCTTCTTTAATTCCTCTTTTTACAATAACAGGATTTGCACCAGCTAAAACATTCTTAAGTCCTTCTTTTATCATAGCTTGTGCAAGTACTGTTGCTGTTGTAGTACCATCACCTGCAACATCATTAGTCTTAGTAGCTACTTCCTTTACAAGCTCTGCTCCCATATTTTCAAAAGCATCTTCTAGTTCTATTTCCTTTGCAATAGATACTCCATCATTTGTTATTAAAGGTGCTCCAAAAGATTTTCCTAAAACAACATTTCTTCCTTTTGGTCCAAGTGTAACCTTTACAGCATCAGCTAAAGTATCAACACCTCTTTCTAAAGCTTCTTTTGCTTCTCTACCAAATAACAATTCTTTTGCCATTAAAAATTCCCCCTTATTCTTCAACAGCTAATATATCACTTTGTTTGTATATTGTATATTCTTCATCATTATATTTAATTTGTGTACCTGCATATTTAGAACATACAACTCTATCTCCTACTTTAACATTCATTGTAACTTGTTTGCCGTCAACAACACCCCCAGGTCCAACTGCTACAACCTCTGCAATTTCAGATTTTTCTTTTGCAGAACTAGGTAAAACAATTCCTGCTTTCGTAACCTCTTCTGCTTCTACAGCCTTTACTATCACTCTATCCTCTAATGGTCTTAACAAAACAAACACCTCCTATATATACATATATATTCAAAAAATATATTTTTAGCACTCTCTTATCTTAAGTGCTAAATCATTATATCACAATTTATATTTACTTTCAATATATTTTTTAATAAAAATCAGAAAAAAAACATTGGTGCAAAAAATTACACCAATGTTTATAACTTAACATACTTTTATACTTTCATTTCATTCCTTTCAAATGCTTCAGTTATCTCCTGAACTGATATTATGCCTTTCTTCATAAGAAGATTTACAATGATATCAAGTTTATCCTTATTCTTGGTAAGGAATTTCTTTGTATCATCATAGACCTTTTTCATGATTTCACTTATTCTATCATTTACTTTATCAACCGCTGCTGGACTCATATTATGTCCATTTGAGTTATAATCATAAAGACTGATATTAGTATAGATATCATTATCCATGCCCATTTCAATTATCATACTCCGTATAATTGATGTAGCATTTTCCAGATCTGAAGAAGCACCAAAGTCCCAATCTTTAGAAACAAACTCCTGTGATACACGACCTGCTAAGCTCATAGAAGCTTTTTCCATAACTGCTTTTCTTGTAACAGGAGCAAAACAATCATTTGGCTCAGATATTGTCGCACCAAGATAATCAGATGTTGGAATGATAGATACAATTTTTAAATCATCCCTTAAATTATACTTTGACATTAACTTGTATAAAGCGTGACCTGCTTCATGATATGCTGTTGATAACTTATCTTTACGCTTCATGCTTTTAAACATGTCATAATTTGCTTTGAAAACTTTATCAACATCAACACGCTTAACAGCTTTTCTTCTTGCAAGTTTTGCCATAGCAGAAGCTCTATCTACAAGATCAATAGTTAGATCAGGGTTATTACCATAATAATTCATTGCCTTTGCAGTTATTATAGCGTAATTTAATACATCATCATCCATGGATACCTTATGGTAATCCGTAATGGATTTTACCCTTAATGCCACCATATCTTTGACTTCTGAAAGTTTTGGTTCTTTTACTGATATTTTTTCAAATCTTCGTTTGAAAGCAGGATCAACAGCAAAATACCTTTCATATTCAATATTTGTTGTTGAACCAATGAATACAACATCATCACGAGCCAAAATAGGTTTTAGAGAACCACTTAAATCAGGTCCGCTGTTTTCTCCACTACCGGTACCAAGTATTTGATGAATTTCATCGATAAATATTATAATATTACTTGTTGTCTTTAAAAATTGAATGAGATGCTGAATCTTAAGTTCAAACTCACCCCTGTACTTTGTACCAGCGACCATGCCAGTCAAGTTTAATGACACAACTTTATAGTTCTTAAACTCTCTTGGACATTTTCCATTTACAATTTGAATGGTAATTGCTTCAACAATTGCCGTTTTACCGACACCAGCGTCACCAACCAAGATAGCATTTCTCTTTGTCTTTTTAGAAAAGATATTCCAGACCTGCTTAATTTCTTTGTCACGACCAAGGATCTGACATTCCTCACCCTTAAAGTACTGCTCATTTAATATTTCACAACAGCTCTTAAGAGTTTCTGGAATAGAAACGGTATTATTTTTATTAAGATTATAAATAGTTGCGTTCATGGCTAACATATTTACGAGCTCCGAAATATCAAATTCAAATTTTTCTAAAAGACGCTTAAAACTGCAATCCTCTAAAGTTAAAATTGAATAAAGAAGATTTTCTTCATCGATAAAATCCTGCCCATTTGAAAGGCATCTTTGATATGCGTCCTCAAATGCATTTTCAAGATTTGAAGAATATGGAATATTTTCATATTTTATATTTTGGATAAATGATGATTTATCAACAAAATAAATTATCTGTTTTTGAATTTGTGTATCAACACTTTCAGAATTAGATAAGTTTTTATCATCTACCTCAATTTCCTTTTGAGTTTCTTCTGTATCAACTTCTTCTTCATCAGAAGAAAATTTTTTACCAGTTACATGCTCATAAAGTTCATCATTTCCGATGGTTTCATATATCATTTTTTCACAATCAATTCCACATCCTGATTCAAAAAATAATCTTTGCAAGCAACTTGACCTATCCATAAGGATTGAAAGCCCCATATGAACTGTACAAATTTCATCACTTCTGAAGTCTTCAGACAAATATATAGCCCGCTCAAATGCCTGATTTAATTTTCCTGACATATTATACATTTTACTCATAATAATGCCTCCTTATTTAAATTTAATTAAATTTAAATATCATTTTGCACAAAATGTTTGAGCAAATATATGATATTTATGTAAATATAATACACTTTTTTTTCTCAAATGTCAAGAAAAAGATAATACAATTGCTGTATTATCTTTAAATTAATTAGAAATATTTGATAAATCAACCTTACCAAATTGATCTGATTTTGTAATGTTAATATCTGAAAAAAGGTAATCTTGATTTAGCGAAACCTCTTTTAACTTACTAAGCTCTAGCATTCCAAGGAAAGCAGTTGCAACTTCTATATTACTACAGCTATCAGGGTTAAATACATTATTAAATACCATATTATCATTTTGATCCAAATAATTTACTATTTGTTTTACTTTATCTTGAACTGTAATTTTTTCATAAATTGCAAGTTTTTCTATTTCCTTTGCTTTACGGTTGATTTTATTTGCATTTCTGGTTAGTATACCTGTATATATATTAAATATCTGATCTTTTTTAAAATTATCACCAGTATATTTTACTTTACTTTTAAATTTTATCTTTTCAAATGGTTTAGAAAATGATCCAAAATTATTAGAATACATCTCACTTATTGTACCAGATATTTCTTTATATTTTTTGTACTGAATAATTCTATTTATCATTTCCTCTTCTGTAATATGTTCTTCATCATCCTCTTCTGGCTCTAATTCTGGAAGTAATTTTCTTGCCTTTATATCAAGAAGCGTTGAGGCCATTACTATAAAAGAACTGGCTATATCAATATTTTTTTCAGTCATATCATGTAAATATTCTATATATTTATCTGTAAGCTCACTCAAAGAAATATCAAATATATTCATTTTATTTTTAGTTATAAGGAAAAGTAATAAATCTAAAGGTCCTTCAAAATTCTTTATAACCAAATTATATTTTTCTGTATCATTATTTAAAACTTTTTGCATTATATTCTCCTATTTTTCACATTCATATGCTAAATCTAAAGCTATTCTTATCATTTTATCAAGTCCTTTTTCTCTTTCATTAGATGATATTTGCTCACCTGAAATAGGGTTGTCTGATACTGTATATATTGCGATTGCATTTTTTCCACTTACTTTAGCATTTGCATAAAGAGCCAAAGTTTCCATCTCTACACCTATGATATCTTTTTTTGAACGTTCTATTAGAATTTCTCTAGATGAATAAAAAACATCAGATGTAAATACTTCACCATATTTTAAATTTAAATTATTTTTTCTATCAATTTCTAATAATTTTTCCAATAATACATTGGAACACTCTGGAAAAATTGTATCTTCAATACCACAAGAAATTAAATAATTAGAATTGCTATCTATTGTTTTTGCAACAATTATATCTCTTACATTTACTTCATTTGTAATTTTACTAGCCTCATTATTTGCAAGTGAACCAGCACTTCCTATTTTAATTATGTTTTCTACTCCATATCCTTCAAAAAGTTCTTTTGAATATATTCCCATAGAAGGAACTCCCATTCCACTTCCTTGAACAGATATTTTTAATCCTTTATACTCACCTGTAAATCCAAACATATTTCTTACTCTATTATAGCAGTGTACATTTTCCAAGTAAGTATCTGCTATATATTTAGCTCTTAATGGATCACCAGGCATTAACACTGTGCTCGCTATTTCACCAAATTTTGCTTCATTATGAACTGTTGGAACATCTATCTTCATTACAAATCCTCCTCATACAATTTTAATCCTCTCCTATATAAATATTGTTTTATTTTTATAGGGTCCATATTTTTACATTTTGTAGAAAGTAATTTCTCAGTTATTTTTTTTTCGTAATCTGTATCATATAGAAATGATATTTTCTCTTCAATTATATCTTTTTTTATTCCCTTTTGCAATAGTTTTTGTTTTATTTCAAAAATAGAATAATTTAGAAGTCTTGTACATTGCCTAATATATGACCCGGCATAATCATTATCATCAAGATAGCCTATATTCAAAAGATAGGATATAACCTTATCAATTATATCTTGGTTATATCCTAATCTATTTAATTTCTGTTTTACTTCATATATTGTTTTTTTGGAAATTCCTATGTATTTTATAGCTTTTTGCTTTGCTTCTTCAAAATTCATTATTCTTCTCCATCTTCATCTTTTTTACCATCAACTTCTTTTCCCATGCTATTTTCAAATGCTAAATTAAAGTTTGATTTTACTTTAGCTTCTATTTCATTCATAATTTCAGGATTATCTTTTAAGAATTGTTTTGCATTTTCTCTTCCTTGTCCAATTTTTTGACCATTATATGCATACCAAGCACCACTTTTATCTACTATATTTAAATCTGCTGCTGTATCCAAAACACATCCTTCATTAGATATTCCTTCTCCATAAATTATATCAAATTCTGCTTCTCTAAATGGAGGTGCTACTTTATTTTTAACAACTTTTACTTTTGTTCTATTTCCTTTAAATTCTCCATTTTGTTTTATAGCTTCTTGCTTTCTTACTTCAAGTCTTACAGAAGAATAAAATTTCAAAGCTCTACCACCTGGAGTCGTTTCTGGATTTCCAAACATAATACCAACTTTTTCACGTAATTGGTTTATAAATATTGCAACTGTCTTTGATTTATTAAGCACACCTGTAAGTTTTCTTAAAGCTTGTGACATAAGTCTAGCTTGAAGACCTACATGTGAATCTCCCATTTCGCCATCAATTTCGGCTTTTGGAACAAGTGCCGCAACAGAGTCAATTGTTACTATATCTACTGCTCCACTTCTAATAAGTTGTTCTGTAATTTCAAGTGCTTGTTCACCTGTATCAGGTTGGGCAACAATTAAATTATCTACATCTACACCCAAATTTCTGGCATAAACAGGATCTAAAGCATGTTCAGCATCAATAAATGCAGCAATTCCTCCCTGTTTTTGGGCTTCTGCAATTGCATGAAGCGCAACTGTTGTTTTACCTGAAGATTCAGGTCCATATATTTCAATAACTCTTCCTCTAGGAAAACCTCCTACACCTAAAGCAATGTCTAAACTTAATGCACCACTTGGAATTACATCAACATTTACATTACTTAATTCACCTAATTTCATAACAGAACCTTTTCCAAAGTTCTTTTCTATTTGAGCCATTGCTATGTCTAATGCTTTTTTTCTTTCTTCTGATATCATATTTCTTCCTCCTATAATACATAAACTACAATTATAAACGTTTGTTCGTAACTGAATTATATCATTAGGTTACAACTTTGTCAATATATAATTTTAATTTTTATAATATTTCTTCTGTTTCTACATTTGCTAATAATTGTTCTATTTTAGGTTTTATTATGCTAATTCCTTCTTCTGGTACAGCAAAATAACTTCCTTGAACATATTTTGCTCCAAGTTTTTTTACTACATATAATTTTTCTTTTGTATCTATACCACCAACTACAATCTTTGTGTTTGATGAAATAGAGTAAGTTATTAAATCAGATAAAAATCTTTGCTTTTCGATATCATTTTCTATATCTTTTATTAAAGACTCATCTGGTATAATAAAGTCTGGCTTTAATATATTTAAATCTTCAATTTTTAGTGAGCCTATTCCAAAATTATTTAATGCTACACTTCCTCTATTTTTATGAATTGTTTCTATTGTTTCTTGAATAAATGCAACATCTTTTTTCTCATAATTAATAAATTTGATTACAATTTTTTGTTTTGCCATATTATCATAAAGTCTTGGTTTGTTTATATATTTTGAATAACTATTTAAATCAGAAATAATAAATATGCAATTAGATTCCTTATTTGAAATACTTTCAAATTTTTCCATTCTATCTATAAGCAATACTTGTTGAACTTTATCATAAAGCTCCATATCCCTTGCATGATGAAAAAGTTCTAACATATTAACCTTTTTAGATGATTTTATTTTAGTAGTTACCTCATATCCAAAAACATTCTTTTTAGAAATATCAATAATTGGTTGATACATTGATATTATATCTTTTCTAAGAATAATATTTTCAATTATTCTATCCATTTCTACAACACTTATTTCATCACTTTGCACAGTAGATGTTATAGACTGACTATTTTCAGTATTAGTTTCATTTTTCTGTTCTTCACCTATATTATCACTTTTATTGTAAGTAAAAAATGTATTTATAAACTCTAAGTATTTAGCTTTTACCAGTTTATATTTATTATATACATCAACATTTTTTGCTCTTGCATCTGCATCCTTTACCTCTAACAACAAGTAAAATAATTCTTTATTATTATTTAGTTCTGATGCTAAAAATTTCATATTATCATACGTTATTTCGCCTTCATTTAAGAACCTATCATGATATTTTATTAAAGTTAAAATTATTTTCTTTTCTTCTTCTGTAAAATAAAATCTATCTAATATTCCAGCTGCAAGTTCAACTGATTTATCATCGTGACCTGCGAAACTATCTGTTCCATCTTCATTAATTTTTTTTACATATGGCTTTCCAATATCATGAAATAACATAGTCCATTTTAATAATTTAAGTTGCCAATCTCCTAATGGAATTTGTTGTGAAGTTCCAACGGTTTCAATAGTGTGTAATATATGCTTAAAAACTCCATACTTATGATATTCTGAATTTTGTTGACAATTAATTACATTCTCACCAAATTCATTTTTTTCATAAAATTCAGGAAAGTGCTTTAAAAAGATCTTGTCCTGACTTATCTTAGTCAAAATAAAGCATACATTATCTTCTAGTAATATATTTGTATATATATTTGTAAGTTGTTGCACATCATTATCATACATATATAATTGAGATATCATTTTTTTTATTCTTGCTGTTTCCTTTATATCCATTAAATCCTGCGCAATATTATCTGTATTTGTGAATTCAAATTCATCCATTGTATCAATCCTCTCTTATAAATACCTTTTTATTATTCACTATAATAATACAATAAATACAATCTTTTTTCAATAGTTTATTTTGTGATTTTTTAGTTATAAATATTTGCATAATTTAAGTTTTTTTACATAATTTATTGACTTTTAAGATATTATTATGTATAATATATGGGTATCATGTAATAAGCATAACTAAACCCCGGAAAGTTTAGCTTATTATTTAAAAATTAGGAGGAAATTCGAAATGAATAATACTACACATAGCGTAAAAGCTAAAGAAATAGAAAGAAAATGGTATGTAATTGATGCAGCTGATAAACCTCTTGGAAGAGTGGCTACAGAAGTTGCAAGATTATTAAAAGGAAAACATAAACCAACTTATTCAACACATATGGATTGTGGAGATTTTGTAATTGTTATAAACTCTGATAAAATTGTTTTAACAGGAAATAAATTAAATGATAAATATTATAGACATCATTCAGGATATATGACTGGACTTAAAGAAATTAGTTACAAAGACTTAATGGCAAAAAGTTCTGATAAAGCATTAACTTTAGCTGTTAAAGGAATGCTTCCAAAAAATAGTCTTGGTAGATCTATGATAACAAAATTAAAAATATATAAAGGTAGCGAGCATAATAACCAAGCTCAAAAACCTGAAATATGGGAATTTTAGTAGGAGGATATAAAAATGTCAAAAAAAGAATATATATACGCAACAGGAAAAAGAAAATCATCTATTGCTAGAGTAAATATAATTCCAGGAACTGGTAAAATAACAGTAAACGGAAAAGATATGAATGAAGTTTATACTCTTGATACTTTAAAAGCTATTGTATTAAAACCTTTTAAAGTAGTAGATATGATTGAAAAATATGATGTTGAAGCTAACGTTCATGGTGGCGGATTTGCAGGTCAAGCTGGAGCTATTGCTCATGGTATTGCTAAAGCACTAGCAACAACTGATCCAGAAGTTCGTACAACATTAAAAAGAAACGGATTACTTACAAGAGATTCAAGAGTTAAAGAAAGAAGAAAATATGGTCTTAAAAAAGCAAGAAAAGCACCACAATTTTCAAAGAGATAATATTTTTAAATTGCATAAATTTATTAAAATCCTACAACCAAACACGGTTGTAGGATTTGTTTTATTTTTAAGTTTTATAAAACTGATTAAAATCGAGTAAAAATTTTTGTGATAACTAACAAATTAATTTATAATAAGACACTACAGTATTCTTGTATTATTTATTGCCTATTTACATTTAATACGTGATAATAACCAAAAGATACATTATATTGCCGATAGTAAGAGAAATCTTACTATCTTTTTTACAACTAAAGAACAGAACTAAGTCTGCCCTAATTTATTTTGTAATTCATCTATTTTTTGACTTAAACTTATTACTTTTTTACTACTTAATTTATTATTTAGTACAAATTCATTAATTTCTTTTTTATTAAACAATAGTAATATATTATATTTCTTAATTTTATCACTCCTTAATATAGTAGACCTATTATAATTTATTTTTATATTATTGTGTTTTTGAATATACAGTGTTATAATAGATACAATAAAATTTAGGTGATAAATATGAGAGGTTTACAAGTTCATTTTAAAAATGTTTATACAACAAAATCAAATAAGAACATTTTAATTATATATAATATATCTGCAAAACATTTTATAGGAATAGAAATAGTTAAGGAAAAAGAAAAAAATTTAAATTATTTGAGCTCTATAAATTTTTATTATAATATAGAAAATATTAAAGAATATAAATATAATGATTTTATAAATGCCTTATACATAAAGGGAAAAACTGTAACAATTAAAGATGCTGAGTTTAAAAGAATATCCAGGGAAATAAAAGATTATTACATAAAAACTATATCTGAAAAAACATCTAAAAACACAATCGATAATCTAATATTTGATAAATGGATGAATGACAAATATGATTTAAACAATAATGACTCTGGTTATTTGGATTTTAAATTTATTAGGCCAAGAGCAATATATTGGATTAATTTTGGATATGGAGTTGGTTCTGAACTCAGAAAATTAAGGCCTGCCATTTTATGGAGGCATACTGCAGATAAAAAAATTTGTACTTTTATACCATTAAGCACAAAGTGTCACGATGATATAAAATATTTCCATTATGACCTGACTTGTTTAAATAACTCAACAGTCAAAATAGAATGCATGGAAAATTTAAGTTATAAGAGAATTGTTGAGGTTTATTATAAAGAAGGTAAACCTTGCTATATAAATAATAAAGATTTTAGTGAAATAAATCAAAGAATTCAAAATTATTATGTTTACCAAAAAGAATAAAAAAAGTATTGACTTTATAAAAAATATAGTGTATACTATAAGTACATTAGATTAACATGCACAACGTGCAGTATAATTGTTTTCAGAAAAAGCTGGTATTTTCCAGCTTTTTCTGCATATAATACTACTACATTTGATTAATTAAATTTTTGTTCAATTAATTGAATTTCAGAAGAGATATTTTCTCTTCTGCTTTTGTTCACTATTTTCAATAATCTCACTTAATTTTTCTTAAAACTCTTCTATACCATTTATTTCATTTTTAAAATATCTCTAACAATTTCTCCAGCAATAGTAAGTCCTGCTACTGAAGGAACAAAAGAAACGCTTCCTGGAGTATTCTTACCTGTTTTTGTATCTATATTTTTTACTTTAATAGGTTCTTCCTTAGAGTATACAACCTTTAGTTTCTTTATATTTCTTTTTCTTAACTCTTTTCTAATTACTTTTGCAAGTGGGCATACACTAGTTTTAGATATGTCAGTTATTTCAAATTTTGTATTGTCAAGTTTATTGCCTGTTCCCATACTTGAGATAATTGGAATATTTAGCTTATCTGCACGAACAGCAAGTTCAATTTTTGCCGTAACGTTATCTACTGCATCAACAATATATGTTAAACTTTTATCAACTATTCCTTTTGTTTCAGGTGTAAAGAATTCTTTATATATTTGTATATTTATATCTGGATTAATATCTAAAGCCCTACTTTTAGCGACCTCTACCTTAGGTTTACCAATTGTTGAAGTTGTGGCAATTATCTGCCTATTTATATTTGTAATATCAACATCATCTTTATCAACCAAAACAAAATTTCCTACTCCAGCTCTAACTAATCCTTCTAAAACATATGAACCAACTCCACCAATTCCAAATATTGCAACCTTTGCATTTTTTAATTTTTCTAGAGAATCTTTTCCAATTAAAAGTTCTGTTCTTGAAAATCTATTTAACATTTTTCTCCTCCTTAAATTATATCTTTTACCTCAAATCCTATATCTTCAATTACCTTTTTTATTTCATCATTATTTATACTTTTTGTTGATGTTATACTTGCCTTTTTATCATCTAACTTAACAACTACATTTTCCACTCCATCTATACTTTTTAAAGCTTTTTCTACACTCATTTTACAATGATTGCAACTCATTCCTTCTATATATACATTTTTTTCATATATTTTCTTTTCCATTTTCCTTTCCTCCTCATATTTTACCTTAAATTTATTTATTCTAAGAGCATTTGTAACAACACATACAGAACTTAAACTCATAGCAAGTGCTCCTATCATTGGGCTCAATGTAATTCCAAACTTTGGATACAAAATTCCTGATGCTATAAATATTCCAACAGAGTTATAAAAGAAAGCCCAGAATAAATTCATTTTAATATTAGATATAACCTTTTTACTAAGCTTTATACTTGTAATCACTTCCATTAAATCATTTTTCATCAATACTACGTCAGCTGATTCTATTGCTATATCTGTCCCATTTCCAATTGCGATTCCAACATCTGCTCTTGCAAGTGCTGGACTATCATTTATTCCATCACCAACAAATGCAACTTTTTTTCCATCATCTTGTAATTTTCTTACCTCTTTTTCCTTATCATCAGGTAAAACATCAGATACAACCTTTTTAATTCCAACTTCTTTTGCTATAGAATTTGCAACATATTTATTATCACCTGTAATCATTACTGAATCTATTCCCATTTTATTTAAATTTTTAATCATTAAGTAACTACTTGGTTTTACAACATCCTTTACAGCAATTATACCTATTATACTGCTCTTATCTGCAACATAAAGAACAGTTTTAGCATCGTTTTGTAAATTATCTACTACTAATGATATTTCATTATTTACATTAACGTTATTTTCAGTTAAGAACTTTAAATTTCCACATATATATTCTTTTTTTAATATTTTGCCACATATACCCTTTCCTGGTATTACCTTAAAATCACTTACATCTAATGTATCAATTTTTTCTTCTTCTATTTTATTTAATATTGCTGTGGATAATGGATGTTCAGAATTTTTTTCTAAACTTCCTGCAATTTTTAACAAATCATTGTTATTAGTAAATGAAATAACATCAGTAACTACTGGTTTTCCATAAGTTATAGTTCCAGTTTTATCTAAAACAACTGTATCTACTAAATGAAGTGTTTCTAAACTCTCAGCGGACTTTATCAAAATACCATGTTTTGCACCAACTCCTGTTCCAACCATTATAGCTACAGGGGTGGCAAGGCCTAATGCACATGGACATGCTATAACTAGAACACAAATAGCTATATTTAATGCAAATTCCAAACTCTGTCCACTAATTAGCCATAATATACATGAAATAATTGAAATTCCAATTACAATAGGTACAAAAACTAGACTTACCCTATCTGCAAGTCTTGATATTGGTGCATTTGTACTACTTGCTTCCTTTACTAATTTTATAATATTGGAAACAGTTGTATCCTCTCCTACCTTAGTTGCTTGTATTCTAATCATTCCATGCAAATTCGTTGTTCCTGATGTAACTACATCTCCTATTACTTTCTGGACAGGTATACTCTCACCTGTTATGCTTGACTCATCTACTGTAGTAGTTCCATGAACTACAATACCATCAACAGCTATATTTTCTCCTGGTTTTATTACTAAAATATCATCCTTTAGAGCATCTTTAGTATCTATAACAATTTCATTATTATTACGTATAACAGTTACCTTCTTTGGTACTAAATTAATTAATTTTTTAATAGCATCTCCTGTTTTTCCTTTTTGCTTTTCTTCTAAATATTTTCCAAGTGTAATTAAAGTAAGAATTGTTCCTGCTGATTCAAAGTAAATATTCATAGAATATCTATGGACTAGTTCATGATTTTGTGTACTAAGTCCATACCCTATAACATACATCGAAACAAGGCCATAAACAATACTTGCTGTACTTCCTATTGCAATTAAGGAATCCATATTTGGACTCTTCATAAATATTTTTTTAAAGCCACTAGAAAAATATGTTCTATTTATATACACAATTGGAATAAGGAGCAAGAATTGTGTAAATACTGCCGTAAATATATTATCATCTCCATCAAATATATTAGATATAAACCTTGGAGTTGGTAACATGTGATGCATAGCAATATACATTAACGGAATTAAAAAGCATATTGACACTATAAGTTTTCTCTTAAGAAGTTTTAAATTATTTTTTTCATTTTTATTTTCAGTATCTTTATTACTTTCTTTTTTATTACCATCTAAACTTGCACCGTATCCTGCTTTTTCTACAGCCTGAATAATATCATCACTTTTAAGAATTTTATTATCAAACTCAACTTCCATATTATTTAAGAGAAGATTAACATTTACATTTTTCACACCTTTTAACTTACTTACTGCTCTATTTACATGTGACGCACAACTACTACATGTCATTTTACTAATGTCAAACTTAAGTTTTTCCATAGCACTTCACCTCTTTATTTTAATTTTTTGATTAAAAGCATTACATCATCTATTATGTCTATATTTCCATCTTTAATTTCATCTGCCACACAAGTTTTTAAATGCTTTTCCAGAATTTTATTTCCTAAGCTTTGAAGAGACTTACTTACTGCAGCAATCTGAATTAAAACATCACCACAATATCTGTCATCTTCTATCATTTGATTTATTCCTCTTACTTGTCCCTCAATTATATTAAGTCTAGATGTTATATACTTTTTATCATCCTTACTCCTATGAGTTAATCTTTTTTCTTCACATTTTTCACAACTCATTTTTTCACCTCAAATACATTATATACCCCTATAGGGTATGTGTCAAGTAAAAAAAATCCAAATTATTAGTTTTTAATAATTGGATTCTTTTCATTTAAAATTTATTCTACAACAGCAAGTGTATCTTTTTTATCTATATTCTCTACTCCACTTATATTATAATACGATGATGGAGTATCACTAACAATTATAGTTTCTGCTATTACAACGCTATTTGTATATTCTTGTATTTCTGATACAAAAGGTGCCAAAACCTTTACATCTGATGTAACTTCAAAAATAAGACTATGCCTTGTTTGATTTATTCCAGCACTTTCAAACTTTGATTTTATTTCACCTTTTACATCTCCTAAAGGAAAAGTTTTAAGAGTAATCTTTGGACCGTATCCACTCACAACATTTTCACTAAATATTATACCAAGAGGAAGTGTAATTTTTCCTTCTTCGTAATCTTGCAAATTTTTTTCAACATCATTTGTTATACTTGTTGTTAATTTGTTTATCTCGAGGGAATTAGCACTAAGTGAAGTTACCTTGCCATTATTATCTTTATTAATTGTTACTAAATTTTCATACTTTACATTTTTAATATTTTTATATACAGCATCATTTGTACATTTAACTGCAATATTTCTTGCACTATTTTCTGATACCTTTAGTATTGCTGGCCTTATTTTATTACTAAACGTATAAAAAATAACAATTAAAAGAAATATAAAAATAAATAAAAAGACAAATGGTTTTTTAAAACTCATTTGTCTTAAAGTTAAAGCATAATACTTTGCTCTCATTTTACCTTATTACAAATATTTTTTGGCCAACATTAATTTTATCTGGATCTAAAATATCTTCATTGGTCTTTAAAATCTTCTCAACGCTAGTTTTATATTTTTTTGCAATATGCCATAGTGTATCTCCTGGTTTTACAATGTATATGTTCATACTATCTAAAGATGCTAAATCTAATTTATCACCATCTATTTTATCTATAATGTTTATATTTGCAACATTTTCAACATAACATCTTGCCATAATATTCATATCAATATCTATATCTCTTCCACTTTGTGTAAGATTTATTCCATTATTTGAAATATCAACTGTTATCTTAGCATCAGATGTAACATTTTCAAGAGTTACATCTGCATTTACTAATACATCAACTTGCTTTGTTTCTAATTCACTATTTTCCGTATTTTGAGTTATTATATTTACTTTTGCATTTCCTTCTATATGAACACTATTATCTGGATTTATAGTTGAATTAATAGAGTTAGAATCTAATGTATAGTCAACAACGTTAGTATTTTCCGGTAATATATTAGAAAGATTTTCTCTAAGCTCAATATTTTTAACTATAACAAAATCTTTTTTTACAACATTTAATTCTGTTCTATCATAATTTAATTCACGAGTTTGACTATAAAAATCATCAACATATTCTATTTCTTCATCTTCAAACATTGTAACATCTGCTTCTATTCTGTAATCTGCACTCATTGTTTTTGAACTTTCAATATCAGATTTTTGTTTTAAATCAAAGTTTTTTAAATTATATTCAATTTCAAATTTAGATCTATCATTTATATTTTCAAGTTCAATCATAGCAGAAAAAGGAACCATAAGTTTTGTCTTTTTTACCTTTTTTTCTTCTGAGTCTGGAAGGTATAACATACAAGCCTCAATATCTCCTTTTACCATTATTTTGTTATAACTTTCCTTATACTCTGTATTTTTTATTTTTGTATTTAAATCTAATATTTCAAAAAAATCTTCTGCATCTTTTGGAAGCATTACATCATCTTTTGATGCTATAATACTTTTTTTATGTTGCAATATATTGCTAAAATTTCCTGTACACATTTTGCATTCAATATTTTCTTCTGGATCAAAAGAATTAATTAAATTTACATTTGTTGTACACTTTCCCCTTACCCTAAAACATACTTCAGCTTTAACTGATATTTTTCTTTCATTTGGAAGTGCATATATTATATTTTTAACACTTGGAATTACTGTTACATTCATATCTTTAGAAATTCCTTTTACTTCTAAATTTTGAGTAAAAGGATAACTTGCAAAAAGTCCCCTAGTATTAAATTTTTCATCATCAACTCTATATATAACGAAATAATTTAATTTACCAACTAGTTTTAGCCTATCCTCCATAACTTCTACATCAGATACATATGGTGTAACATTTACGTATACTATTTTTAATGCATCTGGTTTAGTATCTGGCACTATAATATCTTGTTCCATCCATTCACTTACACTTTCATTTATGCAGCATTTATTTAGATTTAAATTCTTTTTTTGTGATGTTATTTGCATATAATTTCCCCCTCATATATTTATACTACACTATATGTAAGTGAAAAAATTATATGCATTCTATTCACAAATTTTATATATTTAACATACTATATATTAGTTGAATATTTACTATTCAACATTAGATATTTATCTTTAGTGATAAACATAAACTATATATATAATCTCCTTGAGTTTTCAGGCTTACCACTTTATAACTTAAATGGTAAGCCTTTATATATTTTTATTTATAAATTACTTTTTATGAGGACATTTTCGCCACTATATTTTTTGCATCAATTCTCTTAATATATCCAGAAGAAATTTTACCATTTTTTAAATTTCCCAAAATACTTATATACACTTTACAAATTCCCATTTGCTTAGAAATTATTCCATCTCTTATATTTACATTTTCAATTTTTTCATATCGTATAATCTGTAATCTTTTTAAAAAAATACCATTTATTACACATATATATTTATCTAAAATAACAATTCTTTTTATTAAATATATTATAAACGTTAAAATAAGTAATGAAAGTGAAATAAGTAAAGCTATTTTTATATTTATATATATACATGGAATTACTAACATAAGCATTAAAATAATAATTTTAGTACCAAATACAACTAAACTTTTTGAAGCTTGATTTTTATTCTTTAAAGGAATTTCATATTCAGGTAAAATCAATTTTAAAATATTTATACACTTCTTCTTTTTCATAATTGGAAAAAGCATTGAAAGTTTATTTTTGCTATCACCAATTCCTGATGTTATAACGTTTAATTTATAACATCCAAATATAGCACAAAGTAAAGATACATCTGCTATTAGTCCATTTATTTTACTTACTGGTATAATATACAATTTCTTTGTAAAAATACCAAATGATACATATATATTTTTATTTTTTCTTTTTACATAGTAATTTAAATATTTTATTAAATTTTTAGCGACACTATATATTACAGGAAATATGAAACCTACTAATGTAATTATTAGGCCTAAAAAATTATATGAAATTTCTTTTAATAAACTACCATTTTGAAACATTGTAAATAGCAACATTATAAAGTTTATAATAACAATAATAGATGAAATAGGAATACTTAAAATACTATGTTTTACAATATCCCTTATTTTAAATTTAATAAAACTTTCTTCTGCATTATTTGTATATTTGAAATCATTATCTTCTAGAAATGGTAATATGTATCTATCATAATCTTTTCTATTAAGTATTACTTCAAAATCACAAAACATTTTATTTCTTTCATTTGCATATATTTCCATTCTAATTAGTTTAAATATTCTTTCAAAAATATTTTGACTTACGCAAATATTAGCTATATTTTTAATTAATATTTCTTTTCTGTCTTTTACAAATATGTTTTTATAAGTAACTACCATATCATTAGTTATTTCATATCTAGAAATCCTATATATTACTAAATAGTATATAAAAACTACAATTATAAATAAAGATAATGAAATAATAAGCAGTAAATTTATATTAATATTTAAATTAAATTCATTTATTTTTTTAACTATTATTGCAAAATTAGTTATAATAAGAAGAGAAGCAAGCCATGTAAGTTTTAATGTATTATCAAAAATACTAAGAATACTTAGTCTAAATTTATTATCTTCCATATATAGCCTTCATTCCTTTTTTTACAGTTTGTTCAATATCATAAGTCATACTATAATCAACATATTTTAAATTAACACATCCCCCACTACTATAGAACCTTACACTTGCTACTTTAAAAATTCTTCCTATTATTCCTCTTTTTATCTCAATTTTATACACTCTATTTACAAGCATTATTTTTCTTGATATTATTATTGCTCCACTTATAACTTCAATTTTTTTATTTGTCACTGTAAATTTATAATTTTTTATAACAATTGTCGAAATTAAAAATGCCCATATATACAAAAAAATATTAATTGTTAAAAATATAAAATTTAAAGTTAATTTAAACTTTACTTCAAAAACTATATCACTTATTATAGCTAAAGATCCCAAACATATATTTAAAATAATTGCAATTAACAAATAACATGTAATAATATATCTACTAGAGTTGTTAGAAATTTTTTCATATTTCATATACAATACCTCAGTATTATTATTTTACTTTTTTTACAAAAAAAACGCCATATCAAAAAAATTGATATAGCAAAAAAAAAGAACGAAAAAAATTCGTTCAGTTCCCTCTTATATTTCGCCTCTTATAACCTAGTATACTTTGGTGTTGAAAAGTCATAATTTGTAAGTGATTCACCTGTAGGTAGACTAAGTTCTAGATTGTTAGTAACCAAATCAGCATAACTATATGATAACTTACTAGAAGTTTCATTTTCTTTAAACACAAATAAATTCGGATATGTGCTATCAATAATCCCTTTTCTACACACACACTTATTTCTTCCTACATTAGCTTTAATAAGTATTTCTTGACCAACATAGCTTTCAACATCTTGCTTTACTTTAAGTAATGAATCTTTTGAAACCATATCCTATCACCTATATGCCTCTCTATGCCGATTATACCACTTCATATTAGTTTTGTCAAAGTAAAAAAAGCAATATAACGGTCTTTTATTTCATAAATATGTAAACACATTCATGAAATAGTTAGTCCGTTATATTTATCCAAATTATTTTCATTTTAATATGACATTTTTGTTACATTTATTTTTTAGAATTTATATATTCTATAGCTTTTATAAGTTGAGTGTCTTTATCTCTTGGAACACTTGAAGATTTTTGATATTCTTCAGGTAATTCTACAGTAATATTTGGTTCAATACCATTTTTATGTATTTCCACTCCACTTGCAGTATAATATTTTGCAACTGTAATAGATAATGCTCCTTTCCCATCTAATTGTTGTACTTCTTGTACTATACCTTTCCCATAAGTTTTAGTACCTATCAAAACTCCAGTATTAGAATCTTTTATTGCACTTGCAAGTATTTCTGATGCACTTGCACTTCCAGAATTTACAAGAACTGCTACAGGTATATTAATTTGATTTTTTCCATCACATTTATATACTCTTTCACTTTCATCTTTATATACTAATTTTACAATATCACATTTTGGAAGCATTTCTTTTAATATTGATACTGTATCTGATACAAGTCCACCTGGATTATTTCTTACATCAATTACAAGTCCTGTTATATTTTTACTTTTTAATTTCTCATATTCAGTTTTAAATTGTTTATACACATTATTATCAAATGACCAGATACGAATATATCCTATATTTCCATCCATTATATCTGATTCAACATTATTAGGAATTATTTCTTCACGTTTAACAGTTTTTTCAAGTGTATCATTATCTCTCTTTATTATTAGTTTTACCTCAGAACCTGCTTCTCCTTTTAATTTATCTACACACTCATAGAATGATTTTTGGCTTACAACAGTTCCATCTACACTAAGTATTACATCCCCTATTTTTAAATCTGCATCTAATGCAGGTGCATCTGGCATAATTCCAAGAATTATAATTCCTTCAGATTTAGTATCATAAGTGATATGAATTCCAAGGCCTCCATATGTTTCTGTTCCACTATTTAGCATTTGGCTATATTCTTCTTCATCCATATATCTTGTATATGGATCACCTGTTGCCTCAGCAATACCTGCAACTGCCCCATCAACAAGTTTTTCAGTATCAATATCATCAATATATTTACTTTTTACCATCTTTATTGCATCTTCTATTCTTGTCATGTATTTTGATATATCTTCACCATTTGAAGTCTTCGTATTTTTGATTAAAGACACAGCAACAAGCGTCATTGCACCTATTACAATTGCTGAAAATATAACTATTATTGAAATAATAACAGCCTTATTTATAAACCTTTTTCTTTCATTTTTGTATTCATCATTCATTTTATCTACCCTCTTTAACATTATAATTATATATTAATTATAATGTTTAGTCAATTAAAATATTATCTTTTTTTATTTTTTTACACTTGTTTTTTCAATTTTTTCTTATGTTTACTTGACATATGTTCTAAACTATTGTATAATTTAATAGTAAATTTTTAGGATATAAAACATTTGTGTTAATTATCCAATCGGAGGGAGGGAAACAATATGCCAGGAATAAAAGTTAAAGATAATGAAAGTTTAGACAATGCATTAGCAAGATTTAAAAAACAATGTGCAAAATATGGTGTCCTTGCCGAAATACGTAAAAGAGAACATTACGAAAAACCTAGTGTTAAAAGAAAAAAGAAATCAGAGGCTGCCAGAAAAAGAAAACATTAAAATATAACAGAGTTATATTTTACAAATATATTAAGGTCATATGTATAATGCATATGACCTTTTTATTGACTTTTTATGTAATCAGTTGTATAATATTCCTATAGAAAATTTTATATACAAATATATTACTATTAATTTGGAGGAAATCATGAATAAAAGACCTGACAAAGCTGATACGCAAGAAATAAAATTACCAAAATCCAATAGTGATTACGGAGATAATTTTAATGGAGAAGAATTCTGTACAAAAAACACGCGGAAAAATGATAAAAAAAATACATCTTATAAAATACCATTTTATGAAAAAATAACAAAAAATCAACTTGCTATTATATCTTCTTGTATTTTAGTTGTTATTATTGTAATTGGTATTGTGGTAGTATCCCTTTCCTCACAAAAAGTAGAAAAAAAAGATGAAACAACAACTTCTTCATCAATATCTACAATTAAGGAAGAAAAAAAATATACAAATCCTATTACCAATGAACATTACAACAAGGATACTCAAACTAAATATACTTACATCGAAGAAGAAAATACAACTCAAGCGCCTTCTACTGAAATTGTCACAACTATACAACCAACAACACAAGTTGCAGAAACAAACAAACAAATTGAAACAACAGTTTCTCCTACTGTATCGTTTGAAACAGAAACAGAAACAGAAACAGCAACATACATGGAAAAAATATTATCTGTAGATGATATTTCTGTTATTAAAACAGATGATAATTTATTTATCTGTACAGCCAACGGTACATTTGATGGATATTCCGATGAAGAATTGCTAAACCTTGTTTCTATATCCTCCACATCTGGAACACCAATTATATCATCACCTAGCCTAAATGGTTCAACATTTTCTTTTTATATAGGCTTAAGCGATGAATGTGATGGTGAATTATGCATTCATTTTGGAAACTATGACTATTATCAGCCAATAAGCTCAATGAGTTAATTTAAATGCTCTCTTTAAAATAGAGAGCATTTTTTATTAATTACTATTTTTAATTATATTTTTATCAAAATATTTATAACTACCTAATTTTAAATTTCCAAGATTTAAATTTCCAATTTTTGTCCTTTTTAAATTAATAACATTAAGTCCTACGGCATTACACATTTTTCTAACTTGTCTATTCTTTCCTTCAGATATTACGATTTCGAGTTCATTTTTATCAAGTATTTTTCTTACTTTTGCAGGTTTAGTTACATACCCTCCTATATCTACGCCTCTTTTTAACATTTCTATTTTCTCATTTGTTATATTTCCACTAACTTTTGCAATATATGTTTTTTCAATTTTATTTTTAGGATGCATCATTTCGTTAGCAAAATTTCCATCATTTGTAAGTAGTAAAAGACCCTCCGTATACATATCTAATCTTCCTATTGGATATACACGTAAATTTGTATTAATCAAATCTAATACACTTTTTCTCCCAAATTGCTCCTTGCTTGTTGTAACATATCCTTTAGGTTTATTTAACATTATATATACAAGCTTATCTTCCTTTTTTATTATTTTATTATCAACTGCTATAGTATCAGATATTTCATCAATTTTAACTCCAAGATCTGTAATAACCTCTCCATTTACACTTACTTTTCCACTTTGAATAAGAGTATCAGCACTTCTTCTTGAACATACTCCACACTCAGAAATATACTTATTTAACCTAATCATTATCCACTTCCTATCACAAAGCATTATGATATTTCATATATTATATTATCATAAGCTTATGTTTATATATTATATAAATGCTAGCATATTATTGGCTAGCATTTTCTTTTTTTTCTAACTTATCAATAATATTTAAAAATTCATTTGGTAAATTACTTTGAAATTCAACATATTTACCTGTTATAGGGTGATTAAAGCCTAAAGTTTTTGCATGTAACATTTGTCCTGTAACTTTAAATTTACCATCCTTTTTTCCATACACTTCATCTCCAACTAATGGATGATTTATATATGACATATGCACACGTATTTGGTGAGTTCTACCTGTTTCTAAAGTTGCTTTTACAAGAGTTACGTTTGAAGCATAAAATCTTTTTAAGACCTCAATATGCGTAACAGCTCTCCTACTATTTTTATTCGTTACTGCCATCTTTTTTCTATCTTTTATACTTCTTCCTATAGGAAGATCAATTGTAAAATTATCTTCTTTAACTATCCCTTTAACTAATGCAATATATTCTCTTTTTATATCATGTTCTTTAAATACATCAGATAGTTTTTTATGTGCTTTATCATTTTTAGCAACAACTAAAATTCCTGAAGTGTCTTTATCTATTCTATGTACAATTCCAGGCCTTATTTTTCCATTTATCCCTGAAAGCTTTCCTTCATGAGAATACATTAAAGCATTTACAAGTGTACCCTCGTAATTTCCATTTGCAGGATGGACAACCATCCCCTTAGGTTTATTTACAATTATAATATCATTGTCTTCAAATAATATATCTAAAGGAATATCTTGGGCCTTTACATCTAGTGGTATATCATCTTTTAAAATAACTTTTACAACATCTTTTTCCTTTAGGCTATAGCCTGATTTTTCTATCTTGCCATTTACTGTTATATTTCCATCTTCTATTAACTTTTTAATATAGCTCCTAGTTATTTTTAAATTTTGCTCCAGAATAAATTTATCTAGTCTTTTTTTAACATTACTTTTATCTATAATATATTCCATATTTTTACCTATCTATTAAATATCTTTTTTATATCTTCCTCGTTAAATTGATATTTTTTATTACAGAAATTGCATTTTACTTCTATAATACCGTTATTATCTTTTAGAGCATCAATTGCTTCATCATATCCCATAGAAATAATCGCATTTTTTATTCTAATATCATTGCAATCACATAAAAGTTTAGGTGTGTTAGTATAAACTTCTTCTACCTTTTCATCTGCTGTTATAATTTTTGCAACATCCAACATATTTTCTAAATCCATCATCATAGATGTTACACTTTTTATACCAGTATTTGCATTTTCAAGAATATCTATAACTTTATCGTCTGTATCTGGTAAAGGTTGTATAAAATATCCGCCGGCCTTTAAAACATTTCCATCTTTATCTAAGTTTACTCCTAAAGACACAATAGATGGTGTTTGTTCAGATTTTAAATAATAATACGCAAAATCCTCTGCAATTTCTGATGAAACTAAATTACACTTTCCAATATATGGTTCTTTTAACCCTATATCTTTTATAACTGTTAAAATTCCTTTTCCAATTGCTCCAGCTACGTTATATTTACCATTTACATTTTTTAATTCAATTTCAGGATTACTTACATATCCTTTTATCTCTAAATTTCCATTTCCGCATGTAATTATATTTGAAATTGGCCCATCACCTGAAATCTGTATACTTAATCTATCATCTTTTTCATCTAACATTGAAGACATGATTGTAGTCATAGCAAGTGTTCTTCCAAGAGCGACAGTTGTAGTATTAGATAAATTATGAATTTCTCTTGATTTCTTTACCATTTCTGTCACATTGCAAATAACTACTCTAACACTATTTTCATGTGCTAAATATTTTTTACATATATCTTTATTTTCCATTTTTTTCTCCTTAAAAAATACAAGTATATTATATCAAAATATACTTGTATCTTCAACTTTTATTTATATTTTATAACAAAATATTATACCTTTTTTATTTTTATACTACTTTGGATTTTTTCTTTTTTATTCTTCTTGTAAGAGTAACTTTAGTTCCCTCATTTTTACTTGAATCTATTAATACCTCATCCATAAATGTTTCCATTATAGTAAAGCCCATGCCTGCATGTTCTAATTCTGGCTTTGATGTATATGTAGGAAGCATGGCAGTTTCTATATCCTCAATTCCCACTCCTTTATCTTCAATTTCTATTTTTATAACATCATCATTATCAGAATAAATATATGCTTTTACAATCACACTTTTATTTTCTAAATCATCTACTTCATCATATCCATGTTCTATTGAATTAGTAACAGCTTCAGATATAGCAGTCTTTATATCCATTAATTCATCTATAGTTATATCTAGCGTAGAAATAAAGCTAGAAATTGCTACTCTAACTATTGCAACATTTTCAAGCACTGCTTTTATTTCTATTTTCATTCTATTTATTTCTTCCATTAATCACACCTCACAAGAATTTTATCTGAAACTTTTGATAATTCTAGTATTCTTTTTATACTATGTGTTGGATTTAATACTATCATTTTAGAGTCCATAAATTTTATTAAATTATATCTTCCAATTAAAAGTCCTATTCCACTACTATCCATAAATTTAACATCACTTAAGTCTATTATAAATTCACGTGGTTGATATCTCATTATATATCCATCTATCACCGTTCTTAGTGTTTTACACGCCTTCATATCAAGTTCCTCATCCAAATCTATTTTTAAACTTCCATCATTATAATTATACCTCATTTGTACCACCTCACCAAGAGTATATCATATTAAATTAGAAAAAAATGTTGAAATTTATGAAAACAAAAAAAATATCCCACAAAATTAATTGTGGGATATTATATATACAGAATAACTGAAGGGGAGAGTTATTCTGCCTGATTATCGGCAGT
>FR891243.1 GCA_000433755.1 Clostridium sp. CAG:465
TTTATGTAAATTGTTCTAATCTCTGAAAGTATTGATTTTATGCGTTTTTACCACAGCAGTTCTTATACTTTTTACCACTTCCACATGGACAAGGATCATTTCTACCAATCTTCTTATCTTTTCTTACAACAGGTTCTTTTTTATTAGAACCATCTTCGTTTGTATTCATGTTAAGAATTGTTTTTGTATTTGCCTCTTTATTCTCAACACTTACCATTTCCTCTTTAGACTTTGGTCTAACAGAAAATACTGCTCTTATTGCCTCTTCTTGAATAGAATTTACCAAGTCTTCAAACATCTCAAAACTTTCAATTTTATACTCATCAATAGGTTTTGATTGACCATAAGCTCTAAGCCCAATTCCATCTTTAAGTGCAGATATAGCATCAATATGATCTATCCATTTTTCATTTACTGTATTTAATATTAAATAACGTTCAATAGAAGTAAGAATTTCTTCAGAATTTAACTTCTTAGCCTCTTCATGTCTAGTAGCATACAAATCTTCAATTTTTTTCATAAGACTAGCTTTAACTTTTTCGTCTTCAAGTTCAGGTATATCCTCTTTTGTTATAAAATTATCAATACCAAATAAATTTTTAAGCATAATATTTAAAGTATCAAAATCTACATCATCTATATTATCTGCATGAGTAAAGAATTGTTCTACTACTTTGTTTATTTTAGCTTCAGCAAGACTAAATACAACTTTAGATAGATCCTCTGAATTTAGTACCTCACGTCTTTGAGAGTAAATAATCTCTCTTTGTGTATTCATTACATCATCATACTCAAGAACGCTCTTTCTTATAGAATAATTTTGTCCTTCAACTTTCTTTTGAGCAGTCTCTATAGCACTACTTAACATTTTTTGTTCAAGTGGCATATCATCAGGAAGTCCCAAAGTTTCAACCATAGCTTTCATTCTATCAGATCCAAAAAGTTTCATTAAGTCATCTTCAAGAGAAATATAAAATCTAGTTTCACCGATATCACCTTGACGTCCAGAACGACCCCTTAACTGGTTATCTATACGTCTTGATTCATGACGCTCAGATCCTATAATTTTAAGACCTCCAGCCTTTATAACTTTATCTCTATTTTCCTCAAACTCTGGTTTTAACTTTTCTTCTATTTTCTTTATTTCTTCTTGAGCTTTTGTAACTTCATCATTGTTATAAGATATTGGAGTAATGGCCATTTCAATAACATCACTAGAATATCCTTTTTTAGCAAGTTCCTCTTTTACAGTATATTCTAAGTTTCCTCCAAGCATAATATCAGTACCACGCCCTGCCATATTTGTTGCAATTGTAACTGATTTATACTTACCAGCTTGAGCTATAATTTCTGCTTCTTTTTCATGAAATTTAGCATTAAGAACTTGATGAGGAATTTTCTCTTTTCTTAGCATATTACTCAAAATTTCCGAAATATCAATTGAAACGGTACCAACTAGTACTGGTTGTCCCTTTTTATAACTTGCCTTAACATCTTCAATAATTGCATTATATTTTGCTTGTTTAGTTTTATAGATTACATCATTTAAGTCTTTTCTTATAACCTCTTTGTTTGTAGGTATTTCAATTACATCAAGTTTATAAATCCCCTTAAATTCATCTTCTTCAGTCTTAGCTGTACCTGTCATACCTGAAAGTTTGTTATATAATCTAAAGTAATTTTGGAAAGTAATTGTAGCCAAAGTTTGACTTTCAGAAGCAATCTTAACTCTCTCTTTAGCTTCAATTGCTTGGTGTAATCCATCACTATATCTTCTACCTTCCATAATACGTCCAGTAAATTCATCAACAATTAAAACTTGACCATCTCTTACGATATAATCTTTATCTTTTTTCATAATACCATAAGCACGAATTGCTTGATTTATATAATGAGATAAAGTTAGATTATCTACATCTGATAAAGACTCAACTCCAAAGAATTCTTCAGCTTTCTTTGTACCTCTATCAGTAAGTGCTGCAGTATGAGCCTTTAAATCAACAACATAATCAAAGTCATTATCAGACTCATCAAATTCCTTATCATTATTTTCAACAATAACCTTAGCCTTAAGTCCTCTTGCAAACTTATCTGCCCTTACATATAAATCATTTTGTTTATTTACCATACCAGAAATTATAAGAGGAGTACGTGCCTCATCAATAAGGATACTATCTATTTCATCAACAATAGCATAATTTAGTTCTCTTTGAACCATGTCTTTTTTAGCCATTGCCATATTATCTCTTAAATAATCAAATCCAAACTCATTATTTGTTCCATATGTTATATCACAAGCATAAGCTTTTCTCTTTTCCTCAGAATTCATTCCTCCAAGTACAATTCCAACACTTAAGCCCAAAAATTTATATAATTTTCCCATCCATGTTCCATCACGCTTAGCAAGATAATCATTTACAGTAACAACATGAACACCTTTTCCACTTAAAGCATTTAAATATACTGGAAGTGTCGCAACTAAAGTTTTACCTTCACCAGTTTTCATTTCAGCGATTCTTCCTTGGTGAAGTATCATACCACCAATAAGCTGAACTCTAAAGTGTCTCATTCCAAGGACTCTACTACTAGCCTCTGCAACAGTTGCAAAAGCTTCTGGTAAAATATCCTCTAAAGTTTCACCATTCTTTAACCTATTTTTAAATTTCTCTGTTTTATTTTTCAAATCTTCATCAGTTAAATCCTTTAAACCTTCTTCTATCTTCTCTATTTTATCAATAGTAGGAAGTATTTTATTTATTTCTCTTTTACTATATGAGCCAAATATTTTTTCAATTAATTTCATTTTTTCACCTCAAATTACTTCATATTTTTCTACTAGTACATTGTAACATATTTCATTCAAATATACAAACTTTTAAGGACTTTTTTTACATTTTTTTGCTACATAATTGTTACTATTCAGACTAGAATATAAAATTTTAGCAACAATATGTATCTAATAGAAATAAAATAATAAATATAGTGCTT
>FR891244.1 GCA_000433755.1 Clostridium sp. CAG:465
TAAAATAATAAAATAATAAAATAATAAAATAATAAAATAATAAATATGTATTGCCTAGTGATATTTTTTGTGGTAATATTTTATTATATTTTAGGAGGTTAGTATATGAAAGAAAAAAAGGGGCTTGGGATAGCTTCAATGGTATTAGGTATAATAGCAATAATATGTAGTTTAATATACATATCTATTCCTTTGGCGTTATTATCAATTATACTTGGTATAATTTCATTAGTAAAAAAGCAAAAAAAGGCATTTGGAATAGCAGGAATTATTCTATCAGCAGTATCAATAATTATTACAATATTATGGACTTTTTTTATAATATTTATAGCTGGAAAACCAACTTTGATTAATGAAGAAAATATAAAGTCTAATATTACAGAATTGTATAATGATATTTCTGAGGGAATTACAGATGATTTAGATGTAGAGAATAAAATCAAGGGAAATAAATGGATGGCAAGTGATGGTTCAGTTTTAGAGTTAAAAGATGATGGAACATATTATTGGTATGAAGATGAAAATGATAAATCAGATAATTATTATGAAGGAGAGTATACTGTTTCTTTAGGGGATAGTGCAATAGAGCAAATTAATGAAGAATATGTTTTTAATGAAGAGGAATTTAATAAAAATACATCTATTCTAAGGACAGATATATATTATCTTGAATTAAATAGGAAAAAATCAGTTATTGATGGTAAGATATCTATTTCAACAATAAATACTCCATATGCTTTATTTTTCTATAATGCATCATCAGACGAATGTGTAGGAATGAATCTTAGCACTCAAAATAGAGTTTATTTTAAAAAAGTAAATTAAAAATAGATAAAGTAGCACTTTAGTGTTACTTTATCTTTTTATTTATCCTTAAAAAATTTTTTAAATATAAATGTAACAAAAGGACCTGCATAGAATACTTGAAAACATAATGCCATAGGAAAACTTAGAATAATAGCTTGCAACCAGTGAGAAATTATATTACTAATATTATCAAAATTAAATAGTAAGCTTCCGATAAAGCTCATTACTGGACACATTAAACAAACTATTATTGATGCCATTATTATAGTTATAAATATTGGTTTTGTATTTTCTGGAGATACAAGTTTAAATGTTAATTTTTTTGCAATTTTACCTACAATAAAAAATTCTAGTAAAAAAGCAATTGCTCCCATAAGAGGTAATTCTTTTAATGCAAAAAGAAATATACTATTGTTTAATCCTCCCATATTTATTGAAATGTTGTAGCAAACCATTGCGTATACCATTACTATAACCATAATAATGGTGTAAATAAAATCTTGAAACTTTGTTTTTGGCATAATAAAAAAACTCCTTTCTTAAAAATAATAAGCATATATAAAATGTGTTGTTCGTTAGCATTATTTTTAATAATGTGGCGTTTCCAATTAAAACCTAATATATAGCTGTTTACATTATAACATAAAAAATAAATTTACGTAATAGTTAAATTACAAAAATCGTTTTATTTTATCATTTATCGCCAAAATTCGACAAATATTTAAGAACGTTAGTGATAATATATAAATAGGTGATTTTATGTATAGGAAATTTAAAATTGTATTATGTTTTTTAATGACTATTATATTAATTTGTTCATCATGTACTGCACATTCTGGAAGAACTGATAGATATGGAGGACATAAGGATAATAAAAATGTGAGTGGATTGGGAAGTTATCATTACCATTGTGGAGGTCATCCAGCACATTTGCATAAAAATGGAGTATGTCCATATACTAATAATTCCAATATAAAAAATAACTCAAAAAATAGTTCTAGCTCAGTAAATACGACTAGTAATTTTTCTACAAGTAAACCAGTACAAGAACCAGTAAATATACCAGTAGAGAGTATTAATTTTAAAGAAAAATCAGTAACTATTGAGTTAGGTACCAAATTAAAACCAGAATTTACTATTAATCCAAGTAATGCAACTAATAAAAATGTAAAATATTCTACCAATAATTCTGACATTATAACTATAAATGAAGATGGAAATATAATAACAAATAAAGTTGGGAAAGCAGATTATACTGTAACGACAAATAATGGAAAAACTGCAATACTTAGTGTGAATGTTGTATGTTATCCAGAAAGTATAAAAATAACAAACTATGAAAATAGGGAATATACAGTTGGTAATGTTATAGAACTAAGTACTGAAATTTTACCTAGTAATTCAAGTAGGTCTATTACATGGAGTAGTAGTGATGAAAAAATAGCTACTGTGTCTTTAACAGGTAAGGTAACATTTTATTCGACTGGTACTGTTAAAATATCTGCAAAAGATATTAGAGGTAAAAGTGATAGTATAGAGTTTAATGTTGTAGAAAAAAATACTTTTAAAGGATTGATAGTCTTTTTTATAATTATGTTTGGAATTGGAGCAGTAATTCCATTTGTTTTACATACTATAGAGAAGAAAAGGCCTTAAATGTCGCTAATAAAACTTTAACAAAACTTGACATAATTTTGACGATGATGTATAATATTTATGTAGAGTAATTTATGATATACTCTCGAAAATTTTCGGGAGAGGTCAGCTCCTGAATTATTTAACAATAGGAGGCTTCTTTGATGAACAAAAATGAGTTTGTGATAAATGGCACAATAAATGAAAGGACTTTTGGTGATGCAGTAAATTTTGCATCAGAGGTAGTAAATCTTGGATTGAAAAATATTATCGTATTTATCAATTCGACAGGCGGTAGTGTAAATAATGGCTTGGCCATTTATGATTTATTTAAATCACTACCTTGCAATATAACTACAGTTGCTTTGGGGAACTGTTTCAGTATTGCTACTGTTATTTTTTCACTTGGTGAAAAAAGATTTATTGGCAAAAATACTAAATTTTTAATTCATAGTTGCAGTTACAGAGCTGTAGAAAACTCTGAAGCAAATGCATATGAATTAAAAAATATTATAAATAGCATGGAAGATGATAATTCAACAATCATCAATTGCTATTTAAGTGCGAAGAACTTCATTATGCCTAAAAAGCATCTTGAAGAAATCTTTGCATCAGGTAAAGATGTAAGGTATACTTTACGAGAGCTTCTCATATATGGCTTCGCAACAGCGCCTCTTGAGGACCTCAAAGAGGTATTTAATGTAAAAAATTGATATATACAGTTGATTACTTTTTAATTTCCGAGAACTTTCTCGGGAATTCTTCTTTTTAAATCATAATCAGCAAAATACTTGACATAAAACGAAAAAAGTGCTAAAATTTAAAAAGAAGTTTTTTTTGTTAGAGTACGATTGGAATCTAATAAATATGATAATTAGTTTTTGGAGGAAACTTATATGTTATATTCCAGTGTGCTTTTTCAATTTAGCTAATTACATTTAAGGAGATAAATTTATATGAAATTTGATATGAAAAAAGCTATTGATCTTGCTAAAGAAGGTATGACTAAGGAAGAATTAATGCAGTATTTTGGTATTAATGAAAAAGAATATTATTCATGTTTAAAAAATTTTCCAAAAAAGGATAGAGAGAAAATGAGAGGTTTACTTATTAGTAACGGAAAACGTAAGAAAAGCAATGAGAATAATCATATTCCTGTTACAGTATCAAATGAAGCGAAAAGTGTTATTTATGATACTTCATTTATTATTTCTAATTATTCTGATTTTAAAAATATGTATGGAATAATAATTCCGGAGGTCCTTGAGCAGCTAATTTATCAAGAAAAAGTTATTAAAAACAGTAAAGTAAAGAAACTTTTTCATATGATTCTTGATGGAAATTGTAGACTCAATCTTTTACATGATGATGTTATTAATGACAATGAAGTACAATGGTATGAGGATAAAGCTGATATGGCTATAATTTTATGGGCAAAAAAGCTTCCAAATGCTGAAGTATATACCTGTGATAAAGCATTGGCCATCAGATGTTTACAACAAAATATTAAGTACCGTTACTTTAATATTGAAGGCTATGAAAAAAAGAATCATGAAGTAGCGTCGCATGGCAGAAAAGTTGAAAATTATAACAGACTTATAAGAAAAGATGGAGATGATTTTTCAATTTTATCTCAAAGTGGTATGATTGTATTCGATGAAAATTGTAATGTGAAACGTCCTGATGAAAATTCTCGATATGCTTTGAAGCCAGGATATATGATTAATATTAAAAACAAAATGATGGTAGTTAATGGAAAATATGAATTAGAAAAAATAAGTAAAAGTTAAAAAAAGGTATCTCAAGATAAATTCTTGGGATACCTTTTTTTCTAACGTTTATTTTTTAAATCCAATTGATTTTTTAGACTAATTATTATATAATAAACACAAAAAGAGGTAAACATGAAAAAGTTAATAATTACAGAAAAGCCGTCTGTAGCAATGGAATTTGCAAAGGCGTTAAAAATAAATACTAAGAGGATGAATGGGTATCTTGAATCTGATGATTGGGTTATAACTTGGTGCGTTGGACATTTGGTAACTATGAGTTATCCGGAAGTATATGATGAAAATTTAAGAAAGTGGAAGTTAAGTACACTACCTTTTATTCCAAAAGAATGGAAATATGAAATAATTTCATCTGTTAAAAATCAATTTGAAATAGTGCAAAGACTTTTACAAAGGGAAGATGTTGAAGTCATATATAACGCAGGAGACTCTGGAAGAGAAGGAGAGTATATACAGCGTTTAGTTTTTATGATGGCAAATCCTAATCCAAAGGCAGAAATGAAAAGAGTATGGATTGATTCACAAACACAAGAGGAAATTCAAAGAGGAATTAAAGAGGCAAAAAGCATTTCAGAATATGATAGCTTATCTGATAGTGCATATCTAAGAGCTAAGGAAGATTATTTGATAGGAATAAACTTTTCAAGGCTTTTATCTTTGATATATGGAAGAAGTCTAGCGAAATCTTTAAATGAAGATAAAGCTGTGATTTCAATAGGTAGAGTGATGACATGCGTACTTGGAATGATAGTTACAAGAGAAAGAGAAATACGTAATTTTAAAAAGCAAAAATTTTATAAAATAATTGGAAAATTTGGAAATGATGATAGTAATTTTGAAGCTCAGTGGCAGGCTACACAAGAGTCTAAAGTATATAACTTACCAACTTTATATAATGAAACCGGATTTAAAAAAGAAAGTAGTGCTAAGGAACATATTGATTACATGAAAAATATATCTGATGTTGCAACTATAAAAGAAATTACTAAGAAAAAAACTAAAGAAAATCCACCACTTTTGTTTAATCTTGCAGAAATTCAAAATACGTGTTCTAAGAAATTTAAGATATCACCTGATGAAACATTAAATATAATTCAAGAGTTATATGAAAAAAAATTAGTTACATATCCCAGAACAGATGCTAGAGTTTTATCAACAGGTGTTGCAAAAGAAATCTCTAAGAATTTAAATGGACTATATAAATCTAATATAGATGATGGAATAAAGAAGTATATAGTAAAAATGATAGAAGAAAAGTATAAGACAAATTTACTTAAAACCAAATATGTAAATGATAAAAAAATAACAGATCATTATGCTATAATTCCAACTGGACAAGGTTTTGAAAACTATGAAAAATTAGATAAGTTAAAAAAAGATGTTTATCATATAATTGTAAAGAGATTTCTAAGTATTTTTTATCCATCAGCTGAGTATAATAGAGTATCTGTGAAATTATGTATAGAAAATGAAGAATTTAGTGCAAGTGGTAAAGTATGTATAAATCAAGGATATCTTGAGGTTATAAAAGATGATGATAAAACTGAAAAAGATAGTGAAGGAAAAAATGATAACAATGAAAACCTAGATATGCTAAATTCTTTAAAAAAAGGTGAAAAGATATCAATTGTAGATTTAAGTACTAAAGAGGGGGAGACATCGCCACCTAGTAGATATTCTTCAGGAAATATTATTCTTGCAATGGAAAATGCAGGAAAATTAATTGAAGATGAAGAATTAAGAGAACAAATTAAAGGAAGTGGAATTGGTACAAGTGCAACTAGAGCTGAAATTATTAAAAAACTAGATAGAATAGAATATATTAGTATAAACAGTAAAACGCAGATACTTACTCCAACAAACAAGGGTGAAAAGGTGTATGATATTGTTAGAAAATCAATTCCAGATATGTTAAACCCAAAACTTACAGCAAGTTGGGAAAAGGGACTTACAATGGTAGCTCAAAAAGAAATTCCTAAGGAAGACTTTATGGATAAGTTAGAAGAATATATAAATACTAGAGTAATTAAATTAAAAAAAGCAAGAGATGAATATTTATATGGATATTATTAATAAATCTATTATGTAGTATTGATTTTTTTTTTTAATTGTATACTTATTTTAAATTATAGTTTATATTATAATTTAAAAAGAGAGGGGTTAGTTTTTATGAAAAAAAGGGATAAAATAATTATTAGTATAATAATTATTGTGGCATTAATTGCTGCTCTTGTTGTTTTGTTATTTTACCTAAATAGTAGAAATATTATAAAAATAGGAAATGATAATAAAACAAAACAAGATGAGCAAATTCAAGAAGAAGTGTCAATTGTACAAAAGCAAGCAAAAGAGAAATATCCAAGCTTTAAATGGGTAAGTGATGGAAATATTGCAAAAGTAGAAGTAAGTATAGAAGATGGCAAAGTAATTTTAAATAATGGAACTAAAACAGATGTTAAATTTGATAAAGGTACACCTAAATATGCGTCAGCAGTAATAAATGGTGGAGTATTAAAAGAGATATTTGTAATAACAACAGATGGAGCCTTGTATATAACAAAAAGTGATGTAACAGGATATAATGCAGGAGATAAATTTGAAATTGTCAATATAGGTGAAAAAGTAATAGACGCAACATATGCAGATGGAACAGATATGTATTATTTGTTAGAAAATGGTAAGTTAGTAACAAAGGATTTAAAAGAATATGTTGCCTTTGAAACAAAAGCATTAGAGATACAAAAACAAGCAAAGGAAAAATATCCAAGCTTTAAATGGGTAAGTGATGGAAATATAACAAAATTGCAAGTAGGCATTGAAAATGGTAACGTTTATATAATTGGTAACGAAGCTACTGGCTCTAAGAAATATGTTAAGTTTGACAAAGGTACACCTAAATATGCATCAGCTGTAATAAAAGGTGGAATGTTAGAAGGAATTTTTGTAATAACGACGGATGGATATTTATATTTTTCAAGTGCTGATGGTTATGGAGAAAATGGATTCGAGTTCGAGTTTGAATTCCATAATTTGGATGAAAAAGTAATAGACGCAACATATGCGGATGGAACAGATATGTATTATTTGTTAGAAGATGGTACAATTGTTAATTCAAATGGAATGTTAAAATAATAGGATAAAAAGGAAGAATTAAAAAATCTTCCTTTTTATTGCTATTTTCTTTAAAACTAATAAATATAATTTAATTGTTACATTTGCTTGATTTTTTATATATTTATTGCTATAATTATTATTGTATTTTTGGAGGTTTTTTTATGGAATACGAACAAATAGAAGATAGAATGAAAAAAGTCATTGAGCATTTAGATGAAGAGTTAAGTTTAATTAGAGCTGGTAGAGCAAATCCAGCAATTTTAAATAAAGTTCAAGTAGAATATTATGGCGTAATGAGCCCAATAAATCAGGTTGCAACTATATCTGTTCCTGAAGCAAGACAAATACTTGTTACACCTTGGGATAGAAGTATGGTATCTGCTTGTGAAAAAGCAATAAATATGGCTGAGTTAGGACTTAATCCTATTAATGATGGAAATTCGCTTAGATTAATGTTACCTGAACTTAATGAGGAAAGAAGAAAACAATTAGTTAAGCAAACTAAAAATTTAGGTGAAGAAGCTAAAGTAGCTATTAGAAATATTCGTAGGGATTCAATTGATGAATACAAGAAAATGCAAAAAAATTCTGAAATAACAGAGGATGATTTGAAATCTAATGAAGAAGATATACAAAAAATAACTGATAAATATACAGCTATTGTTGATAAAAGATTAGAAGATAAAGAAAAAGAAATTATGGAAATATAGAAGTGGAAGGTTGATTTTGTGAAAAAAAGAGTGATTACTGGTGCAGTACTTGTAGCTTTTTTGATATTTATACTTTGGTTAAATATTCCACTTGTTGATACATTATTTATATTCTCTATATCATTGATTGGAATGTATGAATATAACAAAGCTTTTAAGTCTGCAGGATATAATATTATTCCTTTTATTGGATATTTAAGTTGTGTACCTATATTGCTAATGGGCCTTGATATAAATCCTGAAAGGGTAATTTTGATTGCAAGAATTATAATACCATTTCTTTTAATGTATATATTTATTTATTCTATTTTAAGGAAGCTAAAAACTACTGTTGTAGATATTGCAATAACTGCTTTATCATTTATATATATACCATTTTTGTTCTCATTTTTAAAATTAATACTTATGATGGAAAATGGTAGATTATTTATTTGGTTTGTAATAACAGGAGCTTTTGCATGTGATACATTTGCATATTTAGTGGGATGTAAGTTTGGAAAAAGAAAGTTATGCAAGGATGTTAGCCCTAAAAAAACTATTGAGGGCTCTATTGCAGGTATTATAGGTGTGATTATAGCATATATTATAATATATATAATTGCAAAATATTGCTTAAATATTTATTTAAATATTTGGATAGTTATGGTTATGGCAATAGTGTCTGGTATAATAGGACAATTTGGAGATCTCTCAGCTTCGGCTATAAAGAGATATTGTAAAATTAAGGATTTTGGTTATATTATGCCTGGCCATGGAGGAATTTTAGATAGGTGTGATAGCATAATGTTTGTAGCACCTTTAGTGTATATTATTTTAAAAGTATATATGTTTATGTAGAGTATGGAGGTAGTATATTTGTTATCATTTTTAATTACTATAGTTAAATTGTTGTTAATAATATGTGCTGTTGCAACAGTACATGAATTTGGACATTTTTTTGTTTCAAAACTATTTAAAGTTCAAGTAAATGAATTTGCAATAGGTTTTGGGCCAAAAATATTTCAAAAAAAGTTTGGAGATACAATGTACTCATTAAGATGTATACCACTTGGAGGATATTGTGCTATTGAAGGTGAAGATGGTAATTCTCAAAGTGAGCATTCATTTGCAAATATAAGTTGGTATAAAAAGATACTTATTTTAGTTGCGGGAGTTTTTATGAATGCAGTTCTTGCTGTTGTAATATTTTTAAGTATAGCGTTTTCATATAATACAGCTACAACTAAAATAACAGGTTTTGCAGAAAATTCAGTTCTAGACCAAGCTGGTGTGAGTGTCGGAGATACAATACAAGCTATAAACGGAAATAAAACTAACATACTTGCAGATCTAACAAATCAGGATGTAGCATATGGTGAGAGTGTGACCATTGAATATTTACACGATGGTGAATTAAAATCAGTTACATTAGATAATGCTGTAAATAAAATTGGAAATATAGGTATAGCTTTTAAAGTTGATGAACAAACGGGAAATGCAACAAATGAAATTAATATGGTATCAGGTGGTGGAGCAGCTGTTAAAGCTGGACTTAAATCAGGAGATAAAATAGTAAAAATTGGAGAAACTCAAACAAATAATGCCTCAGAAGTTATTTCTATTATTAGGGAGAATGCTGGTAAACAATTACAAGTAACAATTGATAGAAAAGGAGAAATTCTAATTAAAGATGTTACTCCAATAGAAAAAGAAAACTTTAATTTAGGTATTGCAAGCACAGAAGTGGTAAAAACTAATTTTAAGTATGCTGTTTGTAATATGCTAAGTGACGTATCAAATATAATTGGCTCATATATAGACCTATTTAAAGGAAAAGTTGGCCTTAATGATATGTCTGGTATAGTTGGTATAGGAGAGGTTGTTTCAAAAACTAGTGGAATAATTAGTTTCTTAAATTTAATGGCAATGATATCACTTGCTGTTGGAGTTGCAAATATAATGCCTTTTCCACCTCTTGATGGAGGAAAAGTAGTAATTGTTTTATTTGAAGCAATTACTAGAAAAAAAGTATCTGAAAATGTTGAAGCAATAATTTCATATATTGGATTTGGACTTTTAATTTTACTTACAATATTTGTTACATATAAAGATATAATTAGAATAATTTAAAAAATTTCTAGGAGATTTCTCCTAGAAATTTTTTTGATACAAAGAATGTTGTATCAATTAATTAACTTTTGGATGGATAACTTTTTTAGTAAGACATGTTGTTATTTGGCAGTTATAATCAATTGTGTAGCAATACTCACCAATTATTACATCAGCAAATATGTTTGGATTGGAATTTGAAAAAGATGCAAGTATAACTTCTTTCTTTTTCCCTTTTTCAATTTTGGGTGTGGCGGAATATATTGTTATAACATTTTTCCGCTTAGTAACGATTATTTTATCGTAAATGTATGAAAAATTTATGCAATCCTCCATAATAATACGATCATCTAATCCAAGGTCGAACGTGTTTCCTTTTGAGTTAATCCAAAATCCGTTTTTAAGAGTATAAATATCACCCTTCATAACATTACCTCCAATTACAAGAATAATAAAAATAAATTTTAATATATTATATTACATTATATGTAAAAAAAAATAAATATTTACTTGTTCGATAAAAGTTGACAAAAGTTTTCATACATAGTATAATATCTGTATAGAATATATTATTCTAAATTTTGTATAGAAGAATTTTAGGAGGTGAAAATATGAATTATAATTATTCAACAAGCTACACTTCAACTGATCTTGCAGCAGCAGGAATAACAGGAGGACTAATGGTTGTTTATGGAATAATTTGTTGCGCTATTGGAGTACTTGGTATAATAGCAATGTGGAAAATCTTCACAAAAGCTGGTAAACCAGGTTGGGCAGCTATAATACCAGTTTATAATTTGGTAGTGTTATATCAAATTGTTGGTTTAAATCCATTATTACTTTTAATACTTATCGGAGCTATAATTCCTTTTGTAAACTTTTTAGTTATGATTGCTTTCTTTGTACTTAATATTATATCTAGTATAAGACTTTCAAAAGTATTTGGTAAAGGAACAGGCTTTGCTGTAGGTTTAATCTTCTTACCATTTATATTTCAATTAATACTTGCATTTGACAAGTCTGAATATGTTGGTGTAGAGGCTGCAAAATAAGTAAATTTAAAAACTGCTAATTATTTAGCGGTTTTTTTGGTATAAAATTTAAAAAGACAAGTATAATGTATTGTATTATGGGGGTATCAATATGCAATATGTTATATTTTCTTTGTGTGTTATAGCAGTTATAATAATTGCAAAAATATTTTCATGGCCTTTTAAAAAGATTATAAAATTAATATTTAATATAGCTTTAGGTCTACTTTTAATCGTAATAACAAATATTTTAGGCGAAAATATAGGACTTCACATTCCATTTAATATTGTTACTGCAATTATTTCTGGTCTTCTTGGTGTCCCAGGAGTTGGTTGTCTTATTGTATTACATTATATTTTTTAAAATATATTGATGCATATTTAAATTTTATTTGCAAAAACTAATAACGGTTTATTGGAGGATATATATAATGCAAGTAAAAAATAAATATGTATTTTTTTTATTATCTATTGTTTTTTTATTACTATTACTATATTTATCTATTAATAATATTAATGTTTTTTCATCTGTAAATAAGTTTAAAATAATTAGCGTAGCGTCTGATTTGGATGAAAAAAAGGAAGAAAAGCAAAGTTCAACAAGTACTAATACTCCAAGTGGGGATGATATGGTAAAGCTTCTTGCCAGACTTATAAACGGAGAAGCAAGAGGGGAACCTTACGAAGGGCAAGTAGCAGTTGGAGCTGTTATAATGAATAGGGTAAAAAGTGCCAAGTTTCCAAATACTATAGCTGGTGTTATATATCAAAAAGGTCAATTTTCATGTGTTACTGATGGACAATTTAATGCAGCAATAGAAGAAAATTCAACAGTATATAAAGCTGCACAAGATGCCATGAATGGTTCAGATCCTACAAATGGTGCTCTTTATTTCTATAATCCATCTAAAACTAAAAGTAAATGGTTATTTTCACTCCCTGTAGTTGCAACTATAGGAGAACATAAATTTTCACTAGGGGAGGAAGAAAAATGATTGAAAAGATAGAAATAAAATTAAATAAATTAAAGAAAAAAGTAAATAAAAAAGTTTTAAATGTTGCAATTTTTATGACATTTGGAGCTTTAATTATATTTTCATTAGAAATGACTAATAATTTTAAAAGGCAAAAAAACTTAGTTCAAGACGAATATAACAAATCTATGTATCTTGCAGTTTCATATATAAATAATGTTGAGGTGGATTTAGCAAAATTGCTTGTTACATCTACTCCTAAAATGAGTGCAGTTACACTTGCTGATATTTGGAAACAAGCCAATCTTGCAAAAGAATGTCTAGAGCAAATACCAGTAGGTCAAAATTCAATGGCAAATGCATCAAAATATTTAACTCAAGTAAGCGATTTTTCATATACGTTAATGAAGCAGAATATTTCTGATATAAAATTAACAGAAGAGGAGTATGAAAAATTAAAACATATATATGAAGATTCAAGTAAATTATCATCAAAGATGAGTGATATATATGATGATTTAAATGCTGGAAGAATAAAATGGGATGAATTAGAAAAGATTGGAAATGAAAAATTACCTGATAACGATATTTCAAATAGTATTTCTGAAGTTGGGAAAACTTTTCAAAATTATGAGGGGTTAATATATGATGGGGCTTTTTCTGATCATTTGTTATCATCAGAGCCTAAATTTTTATCGCAAAAAGAAATATCTGAGGATGATGCTAAAAAGTATATAGAGGAAGTTATTCTAAATGATGAAAAAATTGATAAAATAGAGTTTAAAGGGGAATCTAATGGAAAAATAGAATTATATAATTTTGATGTTACTTTGGATTCAAAACAAAAAAGAACAATTAGTATAACTAAAAATGATTGCAAGTTATATCTTATGATTGGAGATAAGAAGGTAAAAGAAGAAAATATAAGCGTTGACGAAGCAAAAAAAAGAGGAATGGAATTTTTAAATAAACTTGGAATAGATAATATGACAGAAACATATTATCAAAAGACAGAAAATATGATAGTTATAAATTATGCAGCTACACAAGATGGTGTTATACTTTATCCTGATTTAATTAAAGTAAAAATTTCACTTGATGACGGAAAAGTATATGGAGTAGAAGCCGCAGGATACATATTTAATCATACAACAAGAAATAATTTAAAGCCTAGTATATCACAGGAAAAAGCTAAAAGTATACTCAATTCTAGTATAGAAATCATATCTTCAGACATGGCATTAATTCCTACAGAGTCAAATTCTGAAATTCTTACATATGAATTCAAAGGAAAAATAGATAATAGAGAATTTTTAATATATATAAATGCTGATAATGCAAGAGAGGAAAAAGTGCTTCTTGTTATTGATAATAAAAATGGAGTATTAACAATGTAATATTATGTTAAAAATATTCTTTAAATTTGCTAAATATTGACAAAATTTTCGTAATATTATACAATAATAATGTTGTTAAGAAGGGGGAAGTTTTTATGGTAGATATTTATATAACAGATCAAAGAACAAGAAATTTGAATAAAATTGAAAAACCAGTAAAAGGATGTTGGATTAATATGGTCTCCCCCACAGATAATGAAATTAGAAAAATAAGTAGATCAGTAAGAATAAAAGAACATTTACTTAGATATCCACTAGATATAGCAGAAAAAGCACATATCGATATTGAAGATGAATCAATCCTTATTGTTGTAGATTCACCTGCCACAGAAATGAACGAAGGAGAAAAAATTTATACAACAATGCCTCTTGGAATGATAATTGTAAGAGATGAAATTTTAATAACAATATCTCAAGTAAGAATTAATTCTGTTTATAAAGTATTGAGTGAAAATAAATTTGGTGTTGAAACGGATAAAAAATCAAGGTTTACATTTCAAATATTATATTGTATAGCTCAGGATTATATTAGATATCTTACATATATAAATAGAGATTTAGATAAATTTGAAAATAAAATGTTAAAATCAATGAGTAACAAAGAATTACTTAAAATGATGACTTTTGAAAAAACAATGGTATATTTTAATGCTTCTGTAAAAGGAAATCAAGTTGTTCTTGAAAAATTAAATAAGGGAAAAGTTTTACCATTATATGATGAAGATGAGGATATTCTTGAGGATACCCTTATAGAAAATAGACAAGCAATTGAAATGATTCAGACATATAGTGAGATATTAAATGGAATTGTTGAGATGTTTGGAACGGTAGTATCTAATAACTTAAATACAGTGATGAAATGGCTTACTTCAATAACACTTGTAATCTCAGTTCCAACAATGATTGCAAGTTTTCTTGGAATGAATGTTGATTTTCCATTTAATACAAGTACAATAGGATTTTACGGCATAATTATAATTTCTATTTTAGTTACAGTTGTTATTACTTTTATTTTAAGGAAAAAGGATTTACTATAAATTATGATTAGTAAGACTAAAAAATATTTTTGAGATAAATTGGTATAAAAAATATATAGCTGTTAATATTTATTGAAAGCTTTAATAGTATTATAAAATTTTAAATTTATTTGACATAATTTATAAAAAGTGGTATAATAAGTATAGGTCAAATAAATTAAAATTTAACAATTGGAGGATTTTTTATGACTGTTCAAAAATTTTTTACCTTTGGCTTTGGGGGAATAGATGGTTTTGGAAGAATGACAGAGGTTGGTAAGGAAAATGTGATTGGTTTTTCATCCAAACCTGTTGGAGTTGGATTCGCTTTAAGAAACGGTGTAGATATACAGCTTGATATGCCGACAAGAATTGATGCTATTATTAGTTGCAGTTCTGATTTAAACCTTTCAGTTGAGTTTAAAACGGTTATGTCAGGAGGAGCTCCAGAAAAATCTGAGAGAATCACTTTAAAAAGAGGTCAGAATAATATTTCAGTATGTGTACCGAAATTATTATCAGATCTAAAGGAAATTGTTTTTTTCTTCCCAAGAGAAAAAAGAGAAGATGATGTTTCAATCGTATTTGACAAGTTGTTAGTACACTAAAATAAGGTGCCTAGATATTTCTAGGCACCTTAAAATTATTTATTAATCTTCTTCATCTTGGCTCTCGTGGTGTTTACACCAATCATCTTCCTCTACTTCTTTTTTATCAAGTGTGCAAATTTTTCTTCTTTCATCATAGTGAATACAGTTTTCACAAGTATCATATTTTCCTCTTCCCATAGTAATACCTCCTAACCATATATATTTATTATATCCAACTATTCAAAAAAATCAATAATATTTTTAAAAATGATATAAATTATTTAAAATTATGTGATATAATTAAAGAAAGGGTGAAGAAAATGAAGGTTTTATCAATAATCGAACCATGGGCATCACTTATTGCAAATGGTAAAAAAAGTATTGAAACAAGAAGTTGGAAAACTTCATATAGGGGTGAGTTGTATATTCATGCAAGTAAGAAAAAAGAAAGAGTGACTCAGCATATACAAGAATTAGTGGACTTGATGCCTGATATTAAGATGGAGTATGGAAACATTATATGTAAATGTAATTTAGTTGATTGTATTTATATGGATGAAAAATTTATTAATAAGATAAAAGAAAATAAAATTGAGTATTTATGTGGAGAGTATTCAATAGGAAGATATGCATGGATACTTGATAATGTTGAAATGTTAGATGAAAAAATTCCAGCTAGAGGTAAATTAAATATATGGAATTTTTATTAAAAATAATTATTAAAAGAAGGAAAAGAAGAATATGATAATAGTTGATAAGAAGATAAGAAAATGTGAAGAAGAGTATCTTAAGTCTCTTGGATATAACATATGGAAAGTTGAAAATTCAAATAATGTATATGATGAAATATCTAGTCATGTAGACATATTTTTTACTAAATTAAATGATAAAATAGTGGTCGAACCTACATTTTATGATAAATTAAATAGTTGTTATGATAAATGTATAAAAGGTAATAGTATACTAAGAGAAGAATACCCATTTGATATAGCATATAACGTTTGTCAAATAGGAAATAATGTCATACATAATTTTAAATATACCGATAAAAAAGTAATGGAGATAATAAAAGATGAAAAATTAAATATGATAAATATAAATCAAGGGTATAGCAATTGTAGTATTGCTGTAATAGATGAAAATAGTGCAATAGTTACTGATAAAAAAATAGCAGATATTCTAAAGAAAAACAATATTGATGTGCTTCTAATAGAAGATAATATTGATATAAAATTACTAAAAAATAATAATGAGTATTCTAATATGTCAGGATTTATTGGGGGATGTATTGCAAGACTTGATGATAAGGTTATAATATTTGGAGATAGAAAATATATAGATAGAAATAATAAAATTGAAGAATTTATAAAGAGAAGAAAATTAAAATTAGTTGATTTTAAGAATATTCCTGTTATAGATTATGGCGGAATAGTGAGTATTTAGGATATATGTATTATAAAATATTTGTATAAAAAATGATTAATTTAATGTAGTACCTATTTTTTAGGTACTTTATTTTTTCCCTTTACTAATTTATTAGAGTAATATTTTATTGTTTTATTTATTAAATTTTCATTGCACTTTAAACTAAAAATTGATATAATATTGTGGTATAAACAAAAGTTTGAAAAGAGGTATTATATGAGCAATTTATTAGATAAATTAAATGATAAACAAAGAGAAGCAGCAAGCTACACTGACGGACCACTTTTAATACTTGCAGGTGCAGGAAGTGGAAAAACTCGTGTACTTACATATAAAATAGCATATTTATTAGAACAAAATATTGTAAAGCCATGGGAAATTTTAGCTATTACATTTACAAATAAAGCAGCAAAAGAGATGAAAGAAAGAGTATTATCACTTGTAGAAGAAAATGCAAATGATATTTGGCTTGGGACATTTCATTCAGTTTGTGTAAGAATTCTAAAAAGAGAAATAGAGCTTTTATGGTATTCTAGAGATTTTAATATATTTGATGAATTAGATAAAGAAAAGGTTATAAAAGAAGTATTAAAGAAATTAAATATATCCGATAAAGAATATCCAGTGTCATATATAAAATATGAAATATCAAGAGCAAAAGATAATATGAAAGGGCCAGAAGAGTATTTAACAGAAGCATCTGGAGATTTTAGAAAAGAAAAGGTAGCACAAGTATATATTTCATATCAAGAATTGTTAAAGAAAAATAATGCGATTGATTTTGATGATATAATAATGCTAACTGTAAAAGTGTTTATGAATAATCCAGATAGGTTAGAATATTATCAAAACAAATTTAAATACATATTAGTTGATGAATATCAGGATACAAATAAAATACAATTTTTGTTAATATCTTTACTTTCAGCAGCACATGGAAATATATGTGTAGTTGGTGATGAATCACAAAGTATATATGGTTTTAGAGGGGCAGATATTTCAAATATACTAAATTTTGAGAAAGAATTTCCAAATGCTAAAATTGTAAAATTAGAAGAAAATTATAGAAGTACAAAAACTATACTTGAGGCAGCAAATCAGGTAATAAAAAATAATAAATCAAAAATTGATAAAAAACTTTGGACAGAGAATAAACAAGGGGATAAAATAGTATATAATACTTTGTCAAATGAATATGAAGAAGTAGAATATATTGTTGATAAAATAGATGAAATATGTAAAAAAGAAAATAAGACATATTCTGATTTTGCTGTCTTGTTTAGAACTAATGCACAAGCTCGTGTACTTGAAGAAGTATTTATGAGATCAGGTACACCATATAGACTAATTGGTGGTATAAAATTCTATGCAAGAAAAGAAATAAAGGATATTACAAGTTATCTTAAATTCATTCAGAATCCAAATGATAATATATCCTTAAGAAGAATAATAAATGAACCAAAAAGAGGAATTGGAAATACAGCTTTAGATAGATTAGATGAAATTGCAGCTGCTAACAATACTTCTATATATAACGTAATCAAAGATAGTGATAATTTAGTTGGAATTAGAAGTGCTGGAAATATAATAATGTTTAGGGATATGATGGAAGACCTTATTTCTAAAAAAGATACTATGCCAGTATCAGAATATATAAAATTAGTACTAAAGAACTCTGGATATGAAGCTATGCTAAATGAAACTGAAGACAAGGAAAGTGAAATGAGATTTGATAATCTTATGGAATTTATTGGCGTTGCTATGGAATTTGAAAAAGAAAATGCAGATAATACACTTGCTGATTTCTTAGATAGCATTGCTTTGGTATCTGATGTAGATAGTTTAGAAGAAGGTGCAGAAGCTGTTACTCTTATGACTATGCATAGTGCAAAGGGCCTTGAATTTAATGTTGTATTTTTAGTTGGTATGGAAGAGGGACTTTTCCCATCTAAAAAATCTATAGAAGAAGATGAGTCTACTGAAGAAGAAAGAAGGCTTTGTTATGTTGGAATAACAAGGGCAAAAGAAAAATTGTTCCTTACAAATACAAATAAAAGAACACTTTATGGTATGACAACATACTCTTATCCTTCAAGATTTATAGATGAAATATCAGAAGAACTTCTTGACGAGGATTCTAGGGATAACATTCACAAAAATAATAAGAAAAAAGAAAAAAATATTGATAACGAATATACTAAAGTTCAAGGTGTTCTTTCAAATATTGGTAGTGGATATGGAAAAATAGATTCTAAGGTATCTAAAAAGGCAAGCTTTGGTATGAGTGTTGACAACTTCTTAAAAAATATAACTGGTAATACAAATAGAGTTGTCACTGAAAAGAAAAACGTAAATTATACAGTAGGAATGAGAATAAAGCATAAAAAATTTGGAGAAGGAATTATACAAAATATTGAAGCTGAAGGAGATGATTTTAAGCTAGAAATTATGTTTGATAAATATGGTTTCAAAAGACTTATGGCAAATTACACACCACTTGAAGTTTTAGAAATATAAGGAGCAATAAATATAGGAATGAAAGGAGTAATAAAATGCCATATTGGAAAATACATGCACAAGTTGCAAACAAGTTAAATAGTAAGTTAAATTATTATGAAGATAAGGATAAATTTTTACTTGGAAATATACTCCCTGATATGTATGGAGGGCATGTTGTAAAAAATGTGTCAAAGTTTATTGAATATCAGGTAAGTCATTATAGGGAGTATACTATAATAAACGGAGGAAAATTTTGTCTTCCAGATTATGAGACATTTAAAAATGTTCATTTGGATGATATTCAAGATCCTCTTATTCTAGGATATTTAGTACATTTAATGACAGATTATTATTTTAACAAATATACATATACAAACAAGGTTTTACTTGATAATTCAGGGGAAGTTTGTGGTATTAAAACAAAAAGAAATGAAATTTTAGAGTGTAATAGAAACACAATGATAAGGATTAAACAAGAAGATTTTAATTCCTTTGAAAAAGTATTAAATATTGATAATGTGAGTATAGCATACACTTCAAATATTTTAGACTCTCTTTCAAAATTAAAAACATTTGAGGTAGAGCAAAAGGATATTATAAAAGTAATTAATTATTTTAATTCTTTAAGTGCTTCTGCAGATAATAATGTAAAAGTACCACTTATACTTTATTCAAAAGAGATGTTAAATGAAATGATTGATGATTGTGTTAACTTTATATTTGAATATATCACTTCAACTATTATTAAAGGTAACTAGAAATATTATATAATGTAATATTTGAAACAATCATAATTTATAGTAAAAAAAATAAAATGTATAAAGGAGAAATAGCGTGAAAGATATATATGTTATAGATGTTATAGAAAAATGCGGTGGAAGGCTTGTATGTGGGGATAATAATGCAATATGTGATAATTTTAAAATAGATACAAGAGAAATTAAAGAAAATGATACTTTTGTTGGAATAAAAGGCGAAAATTTTGATGGAAATGCTATGTATGAAAAAGCATTTGAAAATGGAGCTAGTACTTGTATCTTGCAGGGAATAGAGATTGATGACAATTGTATAGAAAAGTACAAGAATAAAAATATAATAATTGTAAAAGATACTATAAAAGCTTTAGGATTACTTGCAAAATACAAAAGAGAAATGTTTAATATTCCTGTAGTTGGTGTTACAGGTAGTGTTGGAAAAACAAGTACGAAGGATATTATTGCAAGTGTTATTTCTAAAAAGTATAATACACTAAAAACAGAAGGTAATTTTAATAGCAATATAGGACTTCCGTTAACAATATTAAGGCTTAAAGAGGAACATGAAGCAGCAGTAATAGAAATGGGAATGAATCATAAAGGTGAAATTGATTATCTATCTAATATTGCAGAACCTACCGTATCTGTTATAACAAATGTTGGAACTTCGCATATAGGAAATTTGGGCTCAAGAGAGAATATTTTAAAAGCAAAACTTGAAATATTAAATGGCATGAAAGAAAATGGAGTGCTTGTATATAACAATGATAATGATATGTTAAATAATAATAAAGATTTATTTAAAAAATATAAAAGTGTTGGATTTGGAATAGATAATCATTCTGATGTTATGGCTGTAAATATAAATATTGGTACAAATAGTAGTAGTTTTGATGTAAGTTTTAATAATAATAAATATAATATTAATGTGCCTGTATCAGGAAAACACTTTGTATATAACGCCCTTTGTGCAATTTGTGTCGGTAGAGAAGTTGGAATTGATATAAACGATATAATAACAGGAATAAATGAATTTTCTCTTACAAAAAATAGAATGGAAGTAGATAATTTTAAAGATAATATCACTATAATAAATGACGCATATAACGCAAGTTATGATTCAATGAAGGCAGCCCTTGAATTTTTAGGAAGCTTTAAAGATAAATACAAAATTGCAGTTTTAGGCGATATGCTAGAACTTGGTGAATTTTCAAACGAACTTCATTTAAAAGTAGGAAAAAGTGTATATGAAAATAACATAGATTTACTTGTAACAGTAGGAGATTATTCTAAAAAAATTGCAGAAGGAGCACGTATTTTAGGTATGCCTGAAGAAAATGTTAAAAGTGTGGATAATAATAGCGACGCAATTAAATTTTTAGAAAAAGTAATTATTGGAGATTCGGCTATATTGCTTAAGGCATCTAATTCAATGAAATTTAGTGAAGTATATAACGAGATATCAAAAAAATTAAAATAAGGTGAGAGTATGAAAAAAGTGGTAGTAATATTTGGTGGCATATCAACGGAACATGATGTATCTGTTATATCCGCAAAGTCAGTTATAAAAAACATAGATAAAGAAAAATATATTGTAAGCGGGATATATATTGATAAAGATGGATGTTGGTATAAAGTTGATTTTAATAAAGAGTATGAATTTAACATTCCAGAAAGTATCATAAAATTAGAAAATATTACTACATATTTGAAAGATTTTGATGTTGCTTTTCCTGTTTTACATGGATTATACGGAGAAGATGGAAAAATACAGGGAATGTTTGAAATGCTTAATATTCCATATGTTGGTTGTAACGTGCTTTCATCAGCTATTGCTATGGATAAAGTTTATCAAAAAAAATTATTTAAGCATACTGGGATTAAACAAACGAAGTATGTATATTTAAGATATGATAATAATAAATATATATATGTTGATGATATGTTTAATGAAACAGAGATGGATATTTACAAAATAACTGACAATATAATACATTTACTTAAATTTCCTATGTTTGTAAAGCCTTCAAACTCAGGCTCTTCAGTTGGAATAAGCAAAGTTCAAAATAAAGAGGAACTAATAAAAGCAATATACATTGCAAGTAAATATGATGGGAAAATCCTTATAGAAGAGGGAATTGATGGAAGAGAATTAGAGTGTGGAGTGTTAGAAGATAATGATGTTATAACATCAAGTATAGGAGAAGTTATCTCAGCAGGAAAATTTTATGATTATGATTCTAAGTATAATAATAAAGAATCTAAGTGTATAATTCCAGCAGATATTTCAAAGAAAGTTGAAATTGAAATAAAAAATATAGCCAAAAAAGCTTTTAGAATAATTGATGGAAAAGATATTTCTCGTATCGATTTCTTCTTAGATAAAGAAAATAATATATATTTAAACGAAATAAATACAATGCCAGGATTTACAAATATTAGTATGTATCCTAAATTATTTGAAAATACAGGGCTTTCGTATAGTAAATTGTTAGGTATATTAATAGAAAATGCGGTAAAGTAGAAAAAAGTAAAAAGCGGCTATCTAGCCGCTTTTACTTTAAGCATTATTTTGATAATTGTTTATGAATTCGATAATGTCTTGCATACCAGGAAATTGAGCTTTTAAATCATCATAATTTATAGTATTTGAAATTTCAGGTACGCTAAGCAAGAATTTTGCTTGTGTAAATTTAGGCAAACGTCTCATATGAAGCAAAGCCATAACTACATATAAAAAGCCATCTTCAACAGGATCAAATTGAACAGTTTTTATTAATGATTTGACTGTATCAAGTTCTTCTCGTTGAATTGCTTTTTCGATGTCTTCCTTACAAGGAGTAACACCAAGTTTCAAAAATCTACTACCAACTCCAAAAAACCATGCAAATTTCATTGTGCCCTGTTTTGGAATAGCTCCATTATCGAGTAACCAGTCAATATCTTCTTTTGAAAATGGCATTAATCCCCAAAACCAAGTACCACGATAATAATCATCAAAGTCCTCAAAATAAACTTCGTTGAGAATGTATGACAAATATTCTGTACTTCTTTCTTTAAAGAGCTTTTTTGCAATAAGTAAACCAATTTTAGGATTATGAATGTTTTTTAACTCTTCAAAAGTTAAATTGCTTACTCTTGGATCATCCAGAAGAAGTTCAGCAATTTCTTTACTTTCGCAAACTTTTAAAGCTTGAATGGGTTCGAATTTTTTTGAAAAGAAAAGCTTTTTAAATAATTCTGTGTAGTTGTATTCAACTGACGCCACGAATATTTCATCATTGTTTGAATCATACTTCTTCATCATTTTTTTAATAATGTTTTCATCAGTTTTTAATGACATTGCAAGTTTAACTAAGTTGTTAGTTGGAACTACCCTTTTGTCATCTAGTAGAATTTGTATGATTTCAGGGTTTTTCTTGTGTATAGCAGCGTTTAAGGCGGAATTATCATCAATACTTGGATTTAGATAATTTAACAGAGTTTTTACAAGATCTGTACGCTCTTCTTCAATAGCCTTAATTAAAAGTTGATTTGTGTTTGAATTCTCGCTTCCTGATAATAATGCTTCCAATTCATTTAATATATCTGTGTTAGTCATAAAATTTAACCTCCTAGTATTTTTTTTTGTAATATGACCGTAACCTTTTATGATATTAATCATTAAAATGTATATCAATACCTATATATTATTATATCATATTTTACATAAAAAATCAAATTTGCATAAAACTTGATATAATATGAAAAACAAATTTCTTAAATAAAAATTTTATTTAAAAATATTAAAGTTATTTCTCATTTCAAAAATAAACTGATTAATATATTAAATA
>FR891245.1 GCA_000433755.1 Clostridium sp. CAG:465
ATATGATTGTATCAAGATTTTCAAATACAATTTGATCAGGTTTCGGCGTTTTTTGTTAAGGAGTACCTAACTATGACCTATTCAACCGGCTTTACTTAGACCAATCCATATCTTTAAATATTTAATAAGTAGAGGTAAAAATTACTATTAAATATTATTCAGATTTAATTAAAGACCAAAAAAGTCACGTGTAAAAACACGTGGCTTTTTATTTTGTATATAATTATTTATCATCGAAAAATTTATTTGCGCCATTCCTCTTCTTTGGAAATCCGCCATCTAGATTTTCACTTGTTTTTCTTTTCTTTTTATTTTGCCTAAACTCTTTATCTAGACTCATTCTCTTACTTTTTTTCAATTCATCACTATTTAAATTTTTTTCTATAATATTGTTATCTTCTTTCACCTTTTTGTGACTTCTAACATTTTGATTTTTATACAAATATACAATTTCAATAAATTGAACTAGGATTACAATATACATAAGACATACTAGCCAGTTATTTTTAATCTTCTTAAACAGTTTATTAAAAAAATTGTCATCATTATCTGTATCTTGTAAAGCATTTATTTCTTCAATATTATTTTCTTCGACTATATTTGAATCCTTTTTTACAGTTATAACATATTCTTTAGTAGTTGTTCCATCTTCAGATGTAACCTTAACAATAATCTTGTTATCCCCTTCTGATAGTTTATCGTTACCTGTAATATCAATCTTTACATTTTCATTTTCACCAAATGCAAGTATTTTTAAAGTTTCTACACTTTTTCCAACTGTTCCACAATCATATTCAAAAACTTCTTTGGAAAACTCTGGAGATAATGTTGCATTCTCAACAATCAAATTTTGTAAATATGAATTTGATTTATTTGCATCCCCTGTCTTAGTTACTGTTATAGTATATACTTTCTTAGTTCCATCTTGTGCTGTTACAGTGATATATACTTTATTGTCACCATTTTTTAAACCTGTATTACCTGATATAGCTACTTTCGATTTTGAATCTTCTGCTACAGCTGTAACCTTTAAATCATTTATATTTTCTCCAACTGTAACTGCATAACTTGTTTTATTTTTATTAAAGTTAGGTGTTAATCCTTCTTGATTTATTTGTAACTTTGATAAATATGCATTTCTGCTTTTGGTAGAAGTTGTACTAGATGAAGTACTTTTAGTAGCTTTTTTTGTAGCAGAATTTGAATTATTATTATTACTTGGAGTTGTAGGAGTAGGTGCTGGTGTTGGTGTTGGTTGTACAATTTGAATACTTTTACTTCCACGAATAACACCCAAATTATTTCCATTACTATCTGAAGTTCCATCATCACTTACAGCAGTAATAATAGTTGTTCCACTGCTTCCTACTGTAACTGGAACTGTAACAGTATTATTCTCTACCCATATACTTTTATTTCCAGAACCATTTGAAACTGTAACATTTACTTTACCAGTAAAACTTCCCCCAACTGAAACATTAACCGTATTGCCAGGTGAAGCACTTGAAGCACCCGAAACGGCAATAGAACTTGCATAAATATTACCCATTAAAAATATGCATAAACTAATAAAACAAGATAAACTTATTTTAATAAAATTTTTCTTCATAATCAATCCTCTCTTTATTATTGTGAAATATCACCTGTACCCATTATATAATTTTTGATTTTAACGTAATCTGTTGCATAAATTTTTCCATCATGATTTACATCAGCTGCTTCAAGACAAGCACCTTTTATTTTTTCAACATCCATTATATGATTCTTTATTTTAACATAATCTGTTGCATAAATTTTTCCATCACCATTCACATCACCATAAATTATAACTGTGAAAGTTTGTATTTCTTCTCTTGAATCCTTTGATACCAAACTAATTGTAGTACCCGTGCCAATTAAATCATCATCTGATATTACTTTTCCATTTATGTTTTTAATTACCACATCAAATTTATCTTTATTGTATTCCATCTTATCAAAAATACTTGAAGTTTTCGTATTAGGTTCCATTTTACTTACATATCCATTATCTTCATTTACTTTTAAAGTTCCATCAAAAGTTATAAAATCTGAATCTGAAATATTTATAACATTAATTTCTGCTTTTACAGATTTGTTTTGATCCTTAGTTGTGAATGTTACATTTGTTTTTCCTTCATTTACACCTACTATAACATTATTTTCTATTTTAACAATATTTTCATCATCACTTGATATAGTATATTCTTTGTTAGTTGCATATTCAGGTTTTATAACTGGATTTATTGTAAGTTTCTTTCCCTTAATTACAGTATAACTATTTTTTTGTAATTCTATGCTTTCAACTCTAGCTGTAACAGTTATTTTACATGATGCAGAAATTCCTGTATCTTTGGATTTTACTGTTATATTAGCTGTACCTGTTTTTTTAGCTATAACTTTACCATTATCAACACTTACAACATCCGAATTACTGCTAATCCATTCAACTTCTTTATTTGTTGCGTCATCAGGACCTATAGTATAATTTAAAGTACTTTCATCACCGACATTTAAGTTAACTGCACTTTCTGATATCGATATTTCCGTTACTTTCTTAACTACTTTTACATTACAAGTTGCAGAAACTCCTGTATCCTTTGATTTTACAGTAATCTTTGCTTCACCTTTATTTTTAGCTATAATCTTACCATTTTCAACAGTAGCAACATCTGAATTATTACTAGACCATTCTACTTCTTTATTTGTTGCATTATTTGGTGTTATTGTTGATGTTAAGGTATACGTATCTCCTATTTTTAATTCTAAATTATTTTTATCAAGACTAATTCCCGTTACTTTAACATCTTTTGGAACTTCTTTAGTATAATCTCTAAATACATACCCCTCTATTCCATTGTCTAATCTTACCTTATCCCATTGTGTATTTACACTTTTAGCAATCCTAGTCATTTCATTTCCTTCATCTAGTTTTGCTACAATAGAATAATCTGTTCCTGGACCTGAACGAATATACAATTTGTATGGTGCTACATCGTATGCACATATTCTCGTATTATCATCTATATATGTTATCTCAGATTCACCTGGGTATGGCGTAGGATATTCAGGCATATTTTCAAATACTGGGACATGAAATTCAAGTGAACTATCTAACATTCCCATTTTTTGATATGCATTATATGTACTGTATGATTCATTAGTTGGAGCAATAATATTTGCCATATACTGGTATGCATATAGCGCAACAGCATTTCCATACGGATTATTTACATCAAATTTTTGAAAATACGTTGTATCTTGTCCCCATTTAATCCAACTATTTTTTAATATATCTGTTCCACCATTTATTGCTGATACTGGATCTTTCCATCCTTTTCCTGCTGCATATGTTAAACCATTAGTTATTGCATTTGGTGGTGTAGCCCCTATATTAAAATAGTTATATGGAACAACTCCATTTACAACTGTAGAGCCATTAATAGATCTATTTGAAGTTATAGCTCCACCTGTTTCCTGTTTTATTCTTGATGCAATATGTATAGCACTTACATTATATTTTTTTGCTGCTTGAAGTATAATATTTGAATATGTTTGTCCCATATTTACCATAGATCCTAATCTTTGATATTCTGATCTATTATACATTGATGTTCCATATAAAACTTTCTCGATAGAATTAATACTATCCATGGATGAACTATAACTTAAAGTTTGAAACTGGAATACTTCCTTCTCATTTAAATGCCCTCTAGGATCCAACATATATTTAACTGCTTCCTTAGAAGCTATTACAAAATTCCCATCTTTATAATAATTTTGTCCATCTTTTTTCCATACAGCATCATAGCTATCAGGAACTAAACTTATTCCCTCATTTACGTCATAACTTTCATGTGTTACTGCTTGGTTCCAATCAAGCCCTGTATATACAGCTTTAAAGACCCAATTTGGATGTGCACTTTTTAATGCATCAATATATGGTTTATAACTATTTGGAAAATTATCACTCATATATGATTTTGGAAGATTTGTTTTAATACTAGCTTGTACATTATTTATTCCTGAAAATCCAGTTAATAATGTTGAAAAACTAATCATACCGGCTGCGAATATTCCCAAAGCTTTTTTTCTTATATTATTTTCATACATCATGTTTTTTACTTTTTTGTACCATTTTTGATACAATTCCCCCTTATACTGCAAATTATAACATAAATACAAACTTTGTAAAAGTATTTTTATAAAAATAGAAAAAATTTACAAAAATGCAGATACAAAATGTATCTGCATACAATATATTATTTTTGCCATTTTAACATTGGATATCCGTTATTTTTCCCTGAATTATCCTTTACATATTCACTTCCAAGCATATTTAAAAAATTATCTGATTTCATAAATTCTTCTGTAAGTATTGTTCCATCATACAGAGTTTCATTTAAATAATATGAATTCTCAACTTCCCCTGTATTAGTATAAAATAGCTGGCAACCTTTATATTTATTACTTAAATAACATTTACCTACATTATATGAATTTGATATTTTTCCAATATTGTTACAAACTATTCCTCCATATGGTTTTCCATAAACCTCTACATACGAAGTAGTATATAAATCTCCGAAATTATAGCAATTACTTATATCTGTATTTTCTAAACTCGAATAGATAATTCCTGCACTATTACGTTCACCCTTAATCACTCCATAATTGGCACATTCACTTAATTTTCCATCTCCCCTAGAAATTATTCCAGCTATACTCCAACTGCCACTTACTTCTCCATAATTTATACAATTTTTAATTATTCCAAAGCTTCCAGTACCACTTGATGATCCTTGTCCACATACTCCGCCTATACCATAACCACGTCCAGTAACTTTTCCATAATTTTTACATCCACTTATCAAACTATTTTTGGTTTCAATAGCTGCGCAAACTCCTGCAACAACATATCCTCCACCTTTTGCATTAACTTCTCCATAATTTTCACAATCTTTAATTATTGATGAATTAATTGATACTAATCCTGAAATATACCAATTTACAGCCATTTTTTCCGGAGTTTCATTTATAGCTGTTACATTGGCATAATTTATACAATTTATTACTTTTGCGTTATCTTTATTATACACCAAAAGTGAAGCAAGATGACTAGAAGTTGTTACGAAATAACAATCTTTATCTATTACAATATTTTTTATTGTTCCATAATTTTCTTTAATAAAAGCCATTTTTTCTTGACTACTATTTGCATTTATATATATACCTTTTATCCTATGATTATCTCCATCCAAAGTAGTACCTTTCGGAATACTTGTTATTGGTGTCCACGCTTCTCCTGAAATTAGTGTTCCATTTTCATCCCACTTAGCACCTACATCTATATCTTCTGTTATGTATGCCCTGTTATATCCTGTTTCACTAAATTCTTTATTTGTTATTTTTTCTTGAAATTGTTTTAATGTTACCATTCTTTCATTATTTTTATTTTCTTCTTTTTCTTTTGTAGAATCATTTACAATTGTTATATATTTACTTTCTTTTTCTACTCCATTTTGTTCAAGTATTGATATTTCTTTTGCACTAAATGCTTTATCTTTATATACTAATTTGTTTGCTTCAATTGCGTACTTTTTAGAATATGCCTTGTAGCCATCTCCTAATATTTCTTCTATACTTCCAAATAAATTTAAATTTGTTTTTCCTTCTTTATATCCTATATTTACTTTTTGCATTTCAATTCCATCTTTTAATGTTGCTATATCATTTAATATAGTTGCTTTTTTTGCATTATCTATTGGATTGTTATTTGTTATTGTCAAAACGACCACCGTAGCAAGTATTATCATCACTATTATTGTTACTATAAGTACTATTAAAGATATTCCCTTTTTTTTCATATGTTTTTTAACCTCTCCTATAATATTATATATAAATTAAGAAAAATAAACAAGACATTTATATAATTTATTTGACATATAAATAACACAATAGTATAATAGTTGCCAAATAATGTTACAATATAAATTAAATTTAATTTATTAAAGATTTAACAAACATAATGTTTTTAATAATATGTATTTTACATCCATAATATTTGACTTTTTTTTGTTAATATAATAAAATTATTTTAAATTTAATTTTACTTTTAAGGAGGTTAGATTTTAGTAACATTAAATAGCGCATGAACATACCTTTCGTATGTGACGAGGATGATAGTTATCGAACATTCAGCGGATACTATCACGGTGATTTAGCATCGATATATATAGTACAAAAAGTAAAATCTTTAATTACTACAAAAACTATATAATCTAAATATTTTATAGAACATTGAAAATAATATATTATGGAGGTAATTATATGTGTGGAATAATTGGATATAACGGTTCTGCAAAAAATGCAAAGGAGGCAATTATTGCAGGACTTAAAAACTTAGAATATAGAGGTTATGATTCAGCAGGCATTGCACTTGTTGAAAACAAAAAAGTGGATTTGTATAAATCTCAAGGTAAAATCTCAAAACTTGAAGATTACTTAAAGGATATTAATATCAATTCAAATATTGGAATTGGTCATACAAGGTGGGCAACTCATGGTATTCCAAATGAAATTAATGCTCATCCTCATAAAGTGGGAAAAGTTACTTTAGTTCATAATGGAATTATTGAAAATTATGCCATTTTAAAAAATGAACTGATTTCAAAAGGAGTAACTTTTAAAACTCAGACAGATAGTGAAGTTGCTTGTGCATATATTAACTATATGTATGAAAAAGAACTTGAAAATAATTCAAAGACTCCAGAGCTTACAGCTATCATTAAAGCATGTAAAGACTTTAGAGGTTCATATGCCTTTGGAATAATTTTCGATAATGATACAAGTTCAATTTATGCTACAAGAATAGACAGCCCTTTAATAATTGGAGTAGGAGAAAACGAAAACTTTATTGCCTCAGATGTATCAGCAATTCTTGATTATACAAAAGAGTATATTTTGCTTGAAGAGGGAGAATTTGCAAAAATTACTAACACTTCTATAGATATATTTGATAGTAATCTTAAAAAAATAACTAAAGGAGTCAATACTGCAACATGGAGTGCAAATAAATACAAAAAAAATGGTTATGAACACTTTATGTTAAAGGAAATTAATGAGCAACCCAAAGTTTTATCAGATATATTTAAAAGATATATGAAAGATGATACTTTAGGAATAAGTTTAAACTTTGGAGACTACGATAAAATACATATTGTAGCATGTGGTAGTGCAATGCACGCAGGTTTAGTTGGAAAGTATTTATTTGAAAACTATGCTGATATTGATGTAACTGTAGAAATTGCATCAGAATATAGGTACAAAAATATGAGAATAACTCCAAAAACTTTAGTTATTTTAATTTCACAATCAGGTGAAACTGCAGATACTCTTGCAGCCTTAAGAATTGCAAAGCAAAAAAACGCTACAACACTTTCTATTGTAAATGCTGTTGGTTCCACAATTGCAAGAGAAGCTGATATTAATATATACACATATGCAGGTCCAGAAATTGCTGTTGCAACTACAAAAGGTTATACTTCACAGGTTGCAATTTTATCTCTTCTTTGTATAAAAGCAATGAAGCAAAAAAATATCTTAGATTCTAGCTTTTTCTCAAAAATTTGTGATGAATTTAGTAACATTTCAAATTTGATTACAGAAGTTATTAATCAAAATGATAAATACAAAGAAATTGCTAAATGCCTTTACAAAAGAAATGATATATTCTTCATAGGAAGAGGTATTGATTACTCTTTATGTATGGAGGGTTCTCTTAAATTAAAAGAAATTTCATACATTCATAGTGAAGCTTACGGTGCTGGTGAATTAAAACATGGTACTATCTCTCTTATTGAAGATGGAACACCTGTAATTGCAATTGCAACAAATGATACTCTTTATGAAAAAACAGTAAGTAATATTAAAGAGACAAAAGCTAGAGGTTCTTTTTCAATATTTATCACAACATCAGATGAATGTTCAAAGGACTTTGCTGATATCACTTTAAAGTTACAAAAACTTTCAGAATTTGTTGAGCCATTACTTATTGTTACAGCACTTCAGTTAATTGCTTATGAAACAGCAAAACTTAAAGGTTGTGACATTGATAAACCAAAGAACTTAGCAAAATCTGTAACTGTTGAATAATCTAATTTTAATACTACTACAAAATCCAGGAGAAAAATTCTCCTGGATTATTTTATATCCTCAATTAAGTAACTATTTCCTTTTCTTTGTATTTTGTATACACCTTGCTTCATTTTATCTTTGCTAATTTCTCCTGATGAAATTTTACTATTTAAAAATTCATTTTGGGTATTCTCATCATCCATTTTTTCATTGTTTATAACTAAAGCTTTGTTCTTTTTAGTGTCATCATAGTATATTGTATGAGTTGAATTAGTATTTTCTTCCATAGTTTCAACAGTATTACAGTTAACATATAATCTATATGTATAAACTGTTATATTATCTCCTGTCTCTTCTATTTTATATGGTATATCTTTTATATAATTAAATTCTACAAAACCAGTTGGAAGTATAATATAATTTCCTTCTTTACTGTCATAAGATCCAGATAAAAATACTTCTTGATGTTTTAAATTTGATGTATTAGTAAATAATTTCTTTGCAACACTTTCTAAATCATCTTTTGTAACATAATCTCCCACATATTCTTCAGATTTTCTTCTTAATGATAAATACTCATCATCTGTAACAATTTTTGCAAAAGTAAACATTATTTTTGCTCTATCATCTAGTCCACTAGCTTCTACTTCTTTAAAAAAACTATCTGAATATATATTAGGAATATATATTAAATCTTGTATAGTATTTCCTATTTTACTAGTTAATACAACATTTTCAGTCTGGCTATTTTCTACATTTTCTTTGGCATTTTGTTCACTATCATTTTTACCTTGCTCTATATTATTTTCAATTTTTTCATCTTTTTTACTAGAATTTTGATTTAAAATAATCACCGCAAGAAAAAATATAACAGCCGCAGCGACTATAACTGAAATTACTATACCAACCTTTTTATTCATAAATATCCCCCTAAATTTAAATTCCACCTATCATAGCATCAGAATATACATCTGCAAAAAGTCTAATTTGTGATATATCCTTAAGTTCAAAACTAAATACCTTTTTTATATCAGCCTTCATTATATATTCTATTGCAATAAGAGTAGCTTTATTAATTTTTATATATCTTCTTTTATCCTTATTATTTATACAATTATTACATAAGAAATTATTTCCTACATAATCATAATATATTTCATCTATACTATTTAATACTTGTCCACATAAATAACATTTTTCTATATGTGGCATAAAACCTAAAAGGCAAAATAATTTTATTTTAAATATAGCTATAACTAAATTTATATCTTTAATATTTTTTCCTAAGATATACATTGTATTTAAAAAAAGTTTTAATATATATGAAGTATCTTCATTTTCATCTGTTACTTTTATTAAAAGCCTTGTAAGTTCAAATGAAATTTCAAGTTTATCCAAATCTATTCTTATGTTATAAAAAGTGTCAATTACATTTGCAGAATTAATATAATAAAAATTCCTTGATTTATACAAAACAAATTCGTTATACACTAGATATTGTGCATTTGCAAGAATTGGACTATTTGTTTTTTTTGCTCCTTTTGCAATACACGAAACCTTTCCTAATGTGTCTGTAAGTATCGTTATTATTTTATCATTATCTTTATATTGTACCTCTTTAATTACTATCCCTTTTACCTTTATCAAGTTCATCTAAAATAATCCCTTCATCATTTATTAACCCTATATTTTGATTGTTAATTTCACATATTTTTTTATATTCAATATAACTTTCTAAATTTCCTGTTTTACAAAAATTCTCCCATGCCAAATCTTCATACATAAAATCACCTTCTACTCATATTTTATGTAATTATTAACTTCATATACTAAAAATTATATACTTATTTGTCTAATTTTGTAACTATATTTTTGATTTCAAATCTCCTAAAAAATTATCATTTTCTTGCCAATTTTCTCTTACCTTAACCCAAATTTTAAGATTAATTTTAGCATCAAGATTATTTTCTAAATCTTTTTTTGCCTCTCTTGTTATCTTTTTTAACATAGTTCCATCTTTTCCAATTACAATTCCTTTATGAGATTTCTTTTTACAAATTAAATTTACATCAATATTATATACATACTTTCCATCTTCTCTTATATTTTCTTTAAAATTTTCAACCTCAACCTTAATTCCATGAGGAACTTCTTCATCTAAATTATTTAAAGCCTTTTCCCTAATTGTTTCTTCAACAATTTCTCTTTCTGTAATATCTGTAATTTCATCTTCCGGATAAATAATATCTCCTGGTTTTAAATATTTTTCTATACATGAAATTAAAATATCAAGTCCATCATTTTTATATACAGAAATAGGGATAATATCACAAAAACTTGCTCCTATACTGGCAAAAAATTTATTGTATTCATCCATTATACTAAGAAGTCTTGCTTTATCAACTTTATCTATTTTATTTATACAAAGAATTACTTTTGTATTTAAATTTCCTATATTTTTCATTATATTTTCATTTGCAAAATCTATTTTAGGCCTTGTTGCATCAACTAAATATACAATAACATCAACATTATTTATAGCTGTATTTACACTTTGCATCATATATTTTCCCATTTTATGCTTAGGTGTATGTACTCCAGGAGTATCAATAAATACAATTTGTGACGTTTTACTTGTAACTATTCCTTTTATATTAAATCTTGTAGTTTGAGGTTTTGGTGTTGTAATTGCTACCTTAAACCCAACTAGTTTATTTACAAGTGTAGACTTTCCTGCATTAGGTTTCCCAACTACACTAACATATCCACTTTTAAACATTTTTCCCTCCAAATTATCAATATTATATCATTTAAAGCTATTATTGTAAATACATTCAAGAAATTTAAAAATATGTTTGAAAATAATATACACAAGTATTATTATTTCAAAATCACAAAAAATTTTAGAAAATATTGATACTCTTAAAAAATACATATTGTTATTAAATTTTTATTTAAAGTATTAAAAAACACACCTTATCAATAAAAAATAATTAGAACATAACTACATATACTATTTCATTATCTGCATATAATAAATAAAAATATATGCAGATAAGCATTGACTATATGCATATAAAATGATAAAATATATGCAGATAATAAAAAATACACATAAAAATATTCAGAAAGAAGGAGTTATAATGAAAAAATTTGATTATTCATTTTTAGATAACGGATTATTACCAGCAAGTTTAATAAATATAACAAGTACAATTTATTCATTAAAGGCAGGCGCAAATATTAGAAAATATGAATATGAGAGAATATTTACTGAGTTAGAAAAAATAGCAATAGTACAATCAGTAAAAAGTTCAAATGCCATAGAAGGAATAGTAACTAGTGATGAACGTATTGAAAAAATAGTAAATCAAAATAGTAAGCCATTAAATCATAACGAAAGTGAAATTGCAGGATACAGAGATGCATTAAATGAAATACATTCGCATTATGAAGAGATAGAAATTAGCGAAAATACAATATTAAGATTACACGAAATAATGATGAATTATACAGGCAGTGAAGATGCAGGTCGCTATAAAATTAATCAAAACTATATAATTGAAGAAGATAAACTAGGAAACAGAAAAATGAGATTTAAGCCATTAGACGCAAAGGAAACACCAGAGGCAATGAAACAATTAATATTAGCTTATCAAGATGCTCGTAATAACTCTAATATTAATCAATTATTATTAATACCATGTGTTATCCTTGATTTCTTATGTATACATCCATTTAGAGATGAAAATGGAAGAATGTCAAGATTATTAACCTTATTATTATTATATAAAAATGGTTTTGATGTAGGTAAATATGTTTCATTTGAAGAACAAATAAATAATAGTAAAGGAAATTATTATGAGGCATTAAGATTATCTTCTATTAATTGGTTAGAAAATAAACATAGTTATATTCCTTTTATTGAAAACTTTTTATCTACTCTATATATATGTTATAAAGAACTAGATAAAAGATTTAGTGTTGTAAATAGTAATAAAATCACAAAAAAAGCAAGAATTGAAGCTACAATATTAAATAATTTAACACCAATATCTAAATCTGAAATATGTAGTATATTGCCAGATGTAAGTGCAACAACTGTAGAAGTTGTTTTAGCTTCAATGGTTAAAGATGGCACAATAATTAAAATTGGAAATGGAAGAAATACAAAATATATAAAAAATAATGTTCGATAATAAATTTTTATGTTAAAATATCAAAAAATGTATATTGATATTAAAAATACATATAATCATTACGAAAAAATTACGTGAACGGAAAAAATTCGTAATGAAATAATTGACTAAATCTAAAATTTTTGATATAATTATTACGAAAAAATTACTCAAACGGAAAAAATTCGTAATGGAGGTTTAAATTATGGAGATAAAAAGAGATTTTTATTTAAATGAACTTATTGATAGAATGGATAATGGTCTTATAAAAATAGTTACAGGAATAAGGAGATGTGGAAAATCTTATTTATTGGACCCAATTTTTAAAGACTACCTTATAAAACAAGGTATAGAGAAAGATCATATTATAAAATTAAGTTTAGATGAAAGGACAAATAGTAAATACTTAGATCCAGATACACTTGACCAATATATAAGAAGTTTAATTATTGATAATAAAAAATATTATCTAATATTAGATGAAATACAACTAGTAAAAGAATTTGAATCAGTTTTAATAGGATTTATGCATATAGATAATGTAGAAATATATGTAACAGGAAGTAATTCAAAATTTTTATCCTCAGATATAGTTACAGAATTTAGAGGCAGAGGAGATGAAATAAGAGTATATCCTCTATCTTTTGACGAGTTTTTTTCTGTATTTGAAGGAAGTGAGGAAAAAGCTTTAAATGAGTATTATACATATGGAGGATTACCTTTAACTCTACTTTCTAAAACAGAAAATACGAAAACAAATTATTTAAAAACGCAAAAAGAAAATGTATATATTAACGACATTGTTGAAAGGAACAATGTTCAAAATAGAGAAGAATTAGAAATTCTAGTACAAATAATAGCATCAAATATAGGTTCACTAACAAATCCATTAAAATTATCAAATGCATTTAAAGAAAGAGACAGAAGTTCAACAATGACTGACAAAACAATATATAATTATTTAGGATATTTACAAGACGCCTTTATGATAGAGAAAGCAAGACGTTTTGATGTAAGAGGTAAAAGATTTATAGAAACTCCTCAAAAATATTATTTTACAGATATGGGAATTAGAAATTCCTTTCTAGATTTTAGACAAAGTGAAGAAATATCACATACAATGGAAAATGTAATTTACTTAGAATTGAGAAAACGTGGCTATAATGTTGATGTGGGAACAGTTGAAATAAGAGAAGGTGACAGTAAAAAGCAATTAGAAATAGATTTTGTTGCAAATAAAGGAAACAACAAAATCTATATTCAATCAGCATTAGAAATGAAAACAACTGAAAAAATTGCACAAGAACAAAGATCATTATTAAACGTAAATGACTTTTTTAAAAAAATAATAATTGTAGGAGATAATATAAAAAAATCTCGTTATGAAAATGGAATAATAATAATGAGTATATATGATTTTCTGTTAGATCCTAATAGTTTAAATTACTAAGAAAAAATATATAAAAAATATAATGCAAAAAATATAAAAAATAATGTTTGATAATAAATTTTCAAAAAATGTGAAAGTATTTGCAACATAAAAAATTGCAAATGCTTTTTATTTTGTAAAAGATATAAAAAACCTTTACAAAAAGTATTAGTTTAGCAAGGTGTACAAAAATGATGCAGAAAATTCTGCATCATTTAATTAAAACATAAATTGTATTATTTTTAACCTTAATATATCTTTTGATAATGTGGGTTCTTCATTAAGATTAATTTTTCCCAATTTATTATAGGTCATAAAAAGACTTAAATCACTTATGAATTCATTTACAGCATCAACATATGTCATTCCATTATACAATGATAAAATATCATTAGTATTAAATTCTACTTCATAATATGCATTACCCCTCTGGTTTGCTTTACTTAATACGTATGTATGAATTTGCAAAAGATCAGGCCACAGCCTTTCACTTAAGAACTGAAAAGTAGCTACATTTATATCATAGCTTCCTATATAACAATTTAGAGCTATTTTAGTTAAAGTATCATCCAACCAAAAAATATCCACCTTAACATTTGGCATATATTTTTCAAGGTTATATTTTAATAACTCATTATTGCTTTTAAACCGATTAAAATTGGTAAAATCTTTCCATTCTGATATAAAACTTTCAACATCAAAGTTTATATTATACTTTATACCTAAGTTATATAGTAGAGATTCAATTTCCAATATTTTATTCAAGTTACTCATATTTGGATACATTAAACCTATTTGCATGGTACAAAAATTGAAATCATTCATATTAATCCTTCTTTCATTTTTTATTAAAAAAATAATAAGTATTTTTTCTTTAATTATATCATTTTAAACCAATATGTCAAATAAAAAATAACATTTATATTTATATTGCATAAAATATTATATATAATGGAGTGATTAATATGAATAATTTTTGTTACACATTATCAGTAAGACAAAGAAAATGTCAAAATGGAATATCAAATATAACAGATAATGTATATACCAATATATCAAATAATAGTGTTGTTCAACTTGGATTTGGATATACTTTGACATTTATTTCAAGTAACTCAAGTACTGCTACAATACAATTATCAAATCCTGATGTTATTCCAAATATTTTATTTAATATTCCAAATGGAAGTTACAAAATATTTGATTTACCAGTAGATTCTGGTACAGTTAGAATATATGTAGGAGTAACTGCTATAGATTGTAGCAATACTATTGCATGCTGTAATATTATTTAAAGGAGACCAACTATGAATGATTTTAATGTTAGTTTAAAAATTGAAGATTGTACTTATTCATGTAATTGTAAAAACTGTAATTCAAGTACAGATACTATTACAAATGTTTCTCAAACAATTTCACTTCAAGGAAACTATATTTTAAATGTAATAGCAGTAAATAATAATTTTGCAACTATACTTATTCAAAATGGATTCCAAGTTATAATAAGAAATGTCAGAAATTTTCCAATGCAAATATGCATTCCTACAAAAGGTTGCACACATATTGTAACTCTTACAGCAACTATAAATTAGAGGAAAATGTCAGATATTACATCAAATAGTTCATGTTGTAATAGTGTAGGTTACAATTTAGTAATTTTTTCATCACTTCTTTCAATTTTAATTGCTAAAGATTTATCCATTGAAGATCAAAATTTACTCTCATCACTCCTCCAGAGTATTGGTGAAAATCTATCTATAATTGCTACAGTACAATCTAATTGCGAGTCAAAAAATAACTCTAAATAAATAGAGTTATTTTTTATATTTATATTATTTAAAAGCATTTGCTTCTCTTAAAGCTTCTTTTTCTTTCAAAGAGGCTCTTTTGTCATATAATTTTTTACCTTTGCATAAAGCAAGTTCAACTTTAACTAGCCTTCCTTTTAAATAGATCTTAGACGGAATTAAAGTGTATCCTCCCTTTTTTATATAATTTTGCAACTTTAATATTTCTAGTTTGTGTAATAATAATTTCCTATCTCGCAAAGGATTAACATTATTTATATTTCCCTTTTCATAAGGACTAATATGTATTCCTTTTACAATAACCTCATTATTATTAATAATTGCAAAACTATCTTTTAAATTACAAAGGCTATCTCTTATGGATTTTACTTCAGTTCCTTTAAGTTCTATTCCTGCTTCAAATGTTTCTACTATGTCATATTTATAATTTATTTGTCTATTATTTATAACTAAACCTTTATTATCCTTCAAAATATCACTTCCATTCTATATATTACATTTCTAATTCCATAAATAGCTTCTTAAGTTTCAAAAGATCCAAATCTAAATTTTCGTTATATACTCTTATACCGCTATTAACAGCTTTATCAATTAATGCAGGACTATTAACAGTTGGTGTTTTAAGAATACTTCTTAATTTTACTAAATTTATATCTTCAAAGGAAAAACTTATATTATTAAGTTTTTCCTTCAAAAACTTTTCTTTTAATTCGATATTTTCAATATTACATCCAACTTCATAGCAAAATTTTACGCTAAATTTAACCGTTGAATATATACTCACTTTTTCTTTTATTTTATTTATAAAACAAGATAATTTTTCTAAATCATGATAAGTTTCATCTATACATCCAATATTTACTTTTAAATGTATCTTTTTTGCTCCATTTTTAATTGCAAGTTCAATGCTCTCCATTATATAATCTAGTTCTTTTCTTTTTATACTTTTAGAGAAAATTTCAAAATTTATATTTGATGAAATCATACCTGTATAAGTATAAATCTCTAAAGTATCCTGACTAAACAATAAATTTTGTATAGTTATTTTTAAAAATGGATAACTTTTTTTCAAATTTTTAATCAGCATTAACATATTTGTATAATCATTTGTAACATCAATAAAATTTAAATTAGTAATTCCTGTATTTTTTATCAGTTTTATAATGTCTTGATATAACTTTAATATGTTTGAATTATATTTTATATTAAGCCTTTGATTTATACTCGAAATATTTGAAACCGGAATCATAGGAAAAATTTTTTCATCTTGTATTTTACGTTGTGATTTATTTTCAATTTCTATTTTTTTGTTACTATCAATGCATGGAACAACAACATTTTCTATACTATTTATACTATATAAATAATCACTTATGGATAATTTCTGACTTTTATATACACCATATCTAAATAATATATCATTATATATAACACTTTTATTTCCATATACAAAAATATCAAAAATATTATCTAAATTACAATGTTTAAAGTCAAAATTATCTATCATTCCTATTATTATTGGTCTTTTACTATCTTTATTATTAATTTTCGAAAGTTTTAACATACAAGCCACATTTATATATTCAATTTCATCGTGTAAAACAAATATAGCAAAATCGAAACAATTCATTTCTTTTTTTGTTTCAAGCGAAAAAAGATTTTGATTATTATTTATTAATAACTTTTCAATATCTAAATCTGGCATAAAAAATCTTTCTGCATATATACCCTTTTTGCTATTTAATAGGCTATATAAATACATCGTAGTATAATTATTCATTCCTATATCATACAGATTAGGGTAGCATAATGCCACCCTTATTTGTATTTCAGACTCATTTTTTATTACCTCTCCATACTCTCCTCCAGTATATCTTAAAGGTTCTTTTATTTTAGTCAAATCTTTTTTTGTTATGTTTAACATTTACAACCCCTTAGCTTAAATTAAATTTATTATATTCCATATTAACGCTTACATTAGAATTAACAAGTTTTAAAAGTCTATTAGAAAGTTCTTTTGTTAACATCTCTGTTTGCATTAATGATTTTGTATCATATTTTTCTAGCAATTTATCCATGTCATTTGGTAATGTTATATATATGTATTTAACATCCTTTGATGTAGTAGAATCTGCATACTCAGGAAGTTTTGAAAGTTTATACGTAGTATCTCTTAATATATAATTTAGATTATCAAGATAAAACTTATTCTCCTTAACTTCAAAGTCTTTATATAATCTTAAAACATCTTGAAGTAGAGAGTTCTTTTCATCAGATGATATTTCACGTATCTCGTTATTTTCTTCTGCATTATCTAAGCTATAATATTTTATTTTTTCATTTAAAGAGTTTAATAGATTTTGTTCATAATCAATTATATATTTAGAAGTTACTGTACAATTTGTAACATCAACAGATGTATCTGATGATACCTCTTCTCCATTTTCATTTTCCACGCTTACAATTGAAGATGTTGTACTTTCTAAGACATATTCATCTAATGCTTTCTTTTTTTCATTTAATATATTACTTGTATTGTTAAGTAATGTATTTACATCGTAATTTTGTACAACTTTTTCTTTTTCTAAGTTTACTTCCTTTAAAAAGTTTAAGCCTTCTAATTCTAAACTAACAGATTTTGTTTCCAAATCATCTAATTCTTCTTTACTTAAAAGGACATTATTAACAGCAATCTTGTAATTATAAACTCTATCATTTATATCATAATATTTAGTTACTATAGACTTAGAATTTTCATCATTATTTATTAAACTAATAGTAAGTATATCATCATCTTTTGAAATAAGATTTGATGATATATTATTTAATTTTTCTTTTAATGAATCAATTTTATCCAGCTTTTCCTTTGGAATGTATCCTTCAAAAATGTTATTTATTCTTTTATCCAATAATTCATCTGTATTTTCTACCTGGCTTATGTACTGAATAAGTTTTGTAATAGCTATCTTAGCATCAGACTCTGAAATGCTATCATCGAGTTTTACATCTTTTGTGGATACAACAATATTTCCTATTTTAATATCAGGAAGTTTTATACTCATGTTATTTACTACATCTTTTATCGAATATCCTTTTGCAACGTCAACAGTTGATACATCATTTTTTATTTTTAGTTTTTGATCAACCATAGAACTAAGTCCAAAAAAAGGCGTATCTATATTAAGTCTAATTGCTGGATATTTTTCATATTCTTCTGTGCTATCTAATTTATTAAGAGTATTATCAATATCCCTTAAATCAGTTTTTATTTCATTTACACATTCATTTATTACTTCAAGAAGTTCTTGATTATTTTTATTTTCACTTTGTACTGTATTATTTTCCTCACTTGCGAAACAAATTCCAAATGAAATTACAAAAGCAAATGTAAGAAAAATTATCTTCAAAGAAAAGGTTTTTCTATACATAATATATTCCCCTTTATTTTTTCTTTATTATATCATTTCTTTATATTACTGTAAAGAAATAAGGAGAAGTTTTTTTAAAATCTCCTCCTTATTTCATAAATTTATCACAATATATATTTTTTACATTTAAATATTTAGACATTTCTGACATTATATTATCTGCCTTTTTCTTAATATTAGTATTTGATTCTAAATATTCGGGCTTCTTTTGTAGCATCATAAGTTCTGCAAAAGTTTCAGCTCTATCTTCCTTTTCACTTGTTTTTGCATATTTAGTTACAAAATACCAATTATCTGTATTACTATCTTTTAGATATACATAATTATTATCTAATTTTAATACATCTGATTGATATTTAAATATACTAGGATTTAAATTTGTCCACTGCTCAAATACATATTTATTTTTATCAGCCATATAATATTCAAAAACATGAAACAATTCATGATGAACTGCCCTTTCAAATTTATCTGTATTACTTACATATAATTTTATTTCTTTTAAGTTGTTTTTTGATGCTAAGGCTAAATTGTTATTAGTAAAGCTATCTAATAAAATAACATCCATTTTATACTCTTTGTTTTTAAAAACATCAAACATACCTCTTGGATATTTTTCAAGTGTGTGAAATAAAACCTTTACATTATTATTTACTATATTTAAATCAGTTTCAACTGTTGCATCAACTTTATTTGCATAATTAATTGTATCTTCTCCATATAATACATTTATACCATATAACTCATTTAAAGAAGAAATGTATGAGTCTATTTCCATTTTTTTACTTGCAATATATTCTTTACTATCAGTATCAACTAGGCTCAAACTTTCACTATTAATATCTGGAGCCTCCAGCTTTTTTATAAAAAGAATAGTAATTAATATTAATATCAAAAAAAGTATTACAACACTAATTAGCGAAGCCTTTTTCTTATGTACCTCTTCCTCCATCTTTTCCTCCAAAAAATTAATCTATATATTCTACATTAAAAGAATCTATAATATAGCTTTGAAGATTGCCTATTTTTTCTAAATTTTCTGTTAAAATATTAGTTAACAAATTTCTAGAATTATCACTTTTATCTATTAACAAAATCTCTATATCATATATTTTTTTGTATTTATTAAAGTTCTTTAATTTTTCTACATATTTATCTACATCATTAGAAAATTCATTAATAGCCTGATCATTTATCATTTTCACTTCTCGGCTTAATATGACTTTTAATTTTCCATTTTCAAGATACCCTATTTTATATTCTAAATTAAAATTTTCACTACCAATATAATCTTTTAATTCTTCATATATTTTTGTATTATTTTGGCTTGTTAATTTAAATTTATACTCATCAAAAACAGCGTATTTATTATTTTTTATAACGATAAAATTTGAATTTATATTTGAAGTTACATTTCTCATTGTAAATGTATAGCTTTTAGTTTTGTAAAAAGTATATTTACATCCCATTTCTCTAAATTTTTCATCTTTATACTCTTCATTTAAATAATCATATAAACTACTTCTAGCTTTAAAGTACGATACATAATTTCCGTTTGTAAAAATATGAAGTAATATAGCAAAAATAAATATAACAAATGTCATAAGATATGTTGATAAAACACCCTTATTTTTTATTTTTTTCTTTTTAGTATAAAACTTTTTAGATCTTAAAAAATACTCACCACAAAGTTCTCCCATTGCTATATTTAATCCGTCGCATAAACTAAAAAATATATTTTCTTTTATACTTATATTATTTGTTACACGTATAATGCATATAGCTGTAACAATTCCAAAGATAGTTGTCATTACAGGTCTATCAAATATAATTCTACCAACAAATCCAAGTATAAATAAAATTGGTAACATTTTTATATATATAGGTCCTGAATTACAAGCAAAAATACCAACGATTATAGCTAAAATATATATAACAGCTTCAATATATTTAATAATATTTTTACTAAAAATCTTTTTCTTAGTCATATCTTACCACCCAAAACTTTACGTTAAAATAATTATATACTATTAAAAGAAAATATTCAATAAAAAAATAATTTTCTCCATTTCATAAATGTAATATATTGTTACTATTCAGACTAGAATCTAAAATTTTAGTAACAATATGT
>FR891246.1 GCA_000433755.1 Clostridium sp. CAG:465
AAACTATTAGAAGAATTTAATAAAGTAAAAGCTGAAAATAAAAATGTATTGCTTTTATAAAATCAGGTGCTTTCTATATTTCTCTTGGCATAGATGCATATATATTAAATCATATTTTAAATTTAAAATTAAAAATATATCAAAAGTAAAATTTGATTATTATAACAAATGTAAAATGAGTTTTGATATAATATGTATGGATGAAAAAGTAACACTTAAGCTGATATGTATGGAAAATATGATAGATAGAATATATTTAAAATTAAAAATAGATAAAACAATTTTTGTCTATGGAGTTTTGTTAGAAAATAATAGTGTAATCGCAAGTAATATAGAAATAACATGTTAGATAAGTTTTTATATAAATTGATATATTTTTTGATACTATTTAAAGCAGAAGAATAATAATTAGTAAATAATGAATTAATTACTATATTGTAACTGCTTCATTATCAAATATTATACTATATAGTTGAAAAAATACAAATTAAATTTTTATTGCAAAAAAATCATTAATATGCAAAAAAGATTAAA
>FR891247.1 GCA_000433755.1 Clostridium sp. CAG:465
GTTTGCGACCTAATTAGTTTACCATTTTTATTTCTTTTTGTCAATACTTTTTTCGACATTTTTTACAAAAAATTTATAAAAAATTTCGGGTTAGTTATATAACTCACAACCAACCCTTAATTTTATAGCATTTGCATAGATTTTGCAATTAAATAATTGTATAAATTTGCATGTCTAATTTCATCAGTAAGTATCTCCATCACAACTGCATATTTATTTTCATCTGGCATAGCAGCCATAATTTTTCTATACCTTTTTACAGCATCAAGTTCTCCCATAAGTGCCTTTTTTAAATTTCGTCTGTAATTTAACATATTATCCACATTTTTTTCTTCTCTATTTTCTGGTAATTTTTTATTCGTTAATTCAAAATATAAATTTCTAAGTAATAAATTATGTTTCTTTTCATCAGATATAATACTATTTATAATTTCTATGTCCTCTTTATTAGAAGTAAGAGACAGTAACATTGTATAAAAGGCCGCATCTTCAATTTCGCCTTCAACAGAATCTTTTATAGATTCTAATGCTTCCTTTAATTCTAATGTCATCTCACTTGTTCTGTTATATGTATAACCATAATATGGATAATTTCTATTGTACATATTTCTATAGTAATTATTAAATTTTATTGCTTCCATTTTTTAACCTCCACATTATATAGTATGTACATAATTACTTTTTGGTTAAAATAAACACACAAAACAGCTTTTGATAATTCTTTTTAGTTATTTTCCTTAATAATATTTTTACTACATAAATAGGTAACGAAAAAATATCCTCCATATATTAATATTATAAACATAGCTGTTATAATAATTGATGAAAGCTTAAAACTAACCCCTACTGTCTTTAAAATATTATTACAAAACATTATTCCAAATACTGAATGTATGCTTGCTAAAATAAGTGGAAACATGAAAAATATTCCAATTTGTCTAAATAAAGCCTTATTAATCATTGCTTCATCTACGCCAATTCTTCTTAACATCTTAAACTTCTCTACATTATCACTTGATTCTGATAACTCTTTTAAAGCAAGAATTGCAGCACATGATATCAAAAATATGATACCTAGATATAAACCTAAAAATGTAACTACAGCACCTAAACCAATACTTGCTTCTCTAATATCTTTTTTTGTATCAACAGATATGCCGTAATCAATATAAAATTGATTATTTTTAGTGATTGAATTAATTATAGATTCAATATCATCAGGATTTCCATTATAATCAGCAATAATTTGATTTCTAATTTTTTGTTCGTCTTTAAGAGCATTATCTGGTAAAACAATGAAACCAACTTCTGTTTCTTGACTTCCCATTTCATAAAAACCATTGATTGCTTTTTTATATTTTGGATAATAATCTTTTTGATTTATTGTTATCTTAGTATTTCTTTCTAAGGCTTCATTTTTAATATTAATAATGCTCAAATAATTTCCTACTACAACATATTCATTATCTTCCAACTTGACTTTTTCCAAATGAAAGCTATCTGCTATATTATTATAATCACTATTTTTAATTAAAATAATATAGTCACTATAATTTAAAAATGGATATTGTTTATTTGCTATTTCAAAATAAGAGCCAAGTGTAGACTTTAATGTAACATTATCATCATAATATAACGAAAATTTAACAATATTTTTTAAATTGCTATTAAAATCAAATCCAAATTTTTTAAACACTTCTTCAATACTTAATTTTAAATTCTCCTTTTGTATATCTGTAATATCAGATTCTTCTTGATTAACGTTACATCTTTTTGAAAATTCTATATCTCTTGGTGAGAAATCAATGAAGTTTTTATTTAAAGAATTCTTCATCGATAATGCACTTGATAGCACACAGATTGTTATAAACAGCATCAAACATATTATAGTCATTGAAAAAATCATTGTGTTTATCTTACTTGAAAACTGTCTTAAAGTAAAACTATTTAAACCTTTATAATATACTTTTTTCAAACTTATAACTATTTTTAAAAGCAATCCAGATAAAGACCAAAATAGGAAAAAGGTTGATACTGCTCCTAATATAATGAGAATATATATACTATTTTCATTAAAATTATTATTAAATAAATTATTAACACCACCAGTAACTTGGTAATAAGCAATTCCAAGTGTTATGCAAGAAATGATAAATATTATAGTACAAACAAGGGAATTTTTGAGCTTTATTTTTTCTGATTTTTTATTTGCTTGCATTAAATCAATTAATTTACATTTGCCAACATTTATTGTATTAAATATCATAACAACAAAATACATAATACCAAAATACATTAAAGTTTTAACACATGCACCTGTTGAAAATATAAATTTAAATTTTGTTAAATCAGCTTCAAACATATTTGCAACTACAATACTCATTAATTGTGATAATAAAAATCCTACTACTAAACCAACTATTAATGAGGCAATACCAATCATTAATGTTTCAAAGAATAATATTAATGATATTTTTCTTTTACTCATTCCAAGTGTAAGATATATTCCAAATTCTTTATTTCTTCTTTTAATTAAAAATCTACTTGCATAAATAATTAAAAAGGCTAATATAAAAGAAACAAATACACTCACACCAGAAAGTATACTTACAAGAAGTTTTATTATTTCATAGGTTGAGGATGATACATTCATCATAACTGTTTGATCATCAATTGCATTAAATACATAGAAAATCGCAACTCCAAGTATTAGAGTAAAAAAGTAGATGGCATAATCTTTTATACTCTTACCTATATTTTTTAATGATAACTTAAAGAGCATCGTTTAAATCACCACCAAGTAGAGTTACAACATCAATTATTTTATCAAAAAATTCTTTCCTAGAATTTTCACCTTTATGTATTTCATTAAAGATTTTGCCATCTTTGATAAAGATAACACGTGTAGCATAGCTTGCAGTAAAAGCATCATGTGTTACCATAAGAATTGTAGCTAGTATTTCTTTATTTAAGTAATCAAATTTTTCTAAAAGCATCTTTGATGATTTTGAATCCAACGCTCCCGTTGGTTCATCAGCAAGAAGCAACTTAGGATCAGTAATAATAGCTCTTGCACAAGCTACTCTTTGTTTCTGGCCTCCACTCATTTGATAAGGGTACTTGTTTAATATATTAGTAATATCAAGTTCTTTTGCAACTTTTTTAATTCTTGTATCTATTTCTTTGGCAGAAACATTTTGAATAGAAAGTGCTAAGGCAATATTTTCATATGCAGTTAATGTATCTAGTAAATTAAAATCCTGAAAAATAAATCCTAATTCTTCTCTCCTAAATTTATTTAAATTATTACCTTTTAATTTAGTAACGTCTTTACCTGCTACAAAAATATGACCCGATGTAACTTTATCAATAGTAGAAATACAATTTAAAAGAGTTGTTTTTCCACTACCACTAGCTCCCATTATAGCTACAAATTCTCCTTTACTTACATCAAATGATAAATTATCAATTGCTTTTGTAAGACTTGATTTATTGCCATAATACTTTTCAACTTTAGATAATTTTAAAATATTTTCCATAAAAATTCTCCTTTCTGTATACTTTTATTTTAGTACAGAAATTGTATTTTGTCGTTATTCTAATATTACTAAATATTACACTTTTGTAACAGACGTAAATTTTATAAATATCATTCTTTTATTTTATAAAAATCACTTTTTGAAAATATAATAGTAACTCTTGTATACTTTTGCACTTTGGATTCAATAGTTATCTTATGTCCTAATTTATCACATAGTTTTTTTGCAATATACAGTCCCATCCCAGTGGATTTTGCCATTCTTCTTCCATTCTCTCCAGTAAATGATTTATCAAAAACTCTTGGAATATCTGACTTGGGAATTCCAATACCGTTATCATAAATGCTAAGATATGTTTTTTCTTCATCTTCCATTACATTTACTAAAATCTTTGAATTACAATTATCTTTTTTATATTTAATACCATTGTTTATAATTTGATTTAAAATAAACTCTAACCACTTAGAATCAGTTAATACTGTTTCATTATTAACATTTACATTAAATTCAATATTATTTTCTAATATATCATCTTTATTTTTTAATGCTACGCTTTTAATTATATCCTTTAAACTTTTTTCTTTTATAATATAATCTCTTTGAGCATTTTCACTTCTTACATAATATAAAATTTGATCTATGTAATTATCTAATTTTCTAATTTGTTCTGTACACTTTTTGTCCATTTGTTCTTTATGATTATGATTTAATAATGTAAGACTTGATATTGGAATTTTTACCTCGTGTATCCACATTTCAACATACTCTTTAAAATCGTTAATACTTAAAGTATATTCCTTTATATTTTCTATCATTGACTTATTAATTTCATAAAGTGTTTGATAAAATATTTCTCCCTCATAAAAATCTGGTTTACTTATCATTTCTAAAATCAAGTATTTTTTATCTAGATTATCAAGCGTATTTACTAAATTATTGTAAAATTTATATTTTCTAAAATAATCTATTAAAATATTAAATAAAATAACAATTATAAATATTATTAAAAGTGCAAATTTCAAATCATTTTGTACCTTAAATGCATTTAACATAAAAAAGGCAATTATAATTCCAAAAACAGAAAAAGCAATTTGAGGAATTTTATCTAATAAATATTTTCTTAAATTCATAATAACTTATACCCTTGTCCTTTTCTCGTCTCTATCTTACCTTCAAGACCAAATTCTTGTAACTTACTTCTTAACCTACTAATATTAACGGTTAAAGCATTGTCATTTATAAATTCATTATTATTCCATAAATCAGTCATTAAATTATCACGACTCACAATTTTACCTCGACTCCTTAATAGATAGGTAAAAATTATCATTTCATTTTTGGTAAGCTCTAATGTTTTGCCATTTTTATCTAAAGTACCTTTTTGTGGATTTACAATTATATCGTCATAAAACAAATCATCTCTATTATTTTCCATACGTTTAAATATATTCTGTATTCTAAGAAGTAAAACAGTAGGATTATATGGCTTTATAATATAATCATCAGCTCCATAAGATATAGATAAAACTTCATCTACCTCATCATTACGACTAGTAACCATAATCACAGGAGTATTTATTTCTTTTCTTATTTCTTTTAATAACATTTCACCATTTATATTAGGTAAGTTTATATCAAGTAAAATTAAATCAGCTTTTGTATTTATTATATCTTCTTTAGCGTTACTAAAACTATTTAGAGATAACGCATTATATCCAGAATTTTTTAATAATGTTTCTAATTCTTTTCTAATAATTTCTTCATCTTCAACAATTAAAATACTTTTCATATCTATCCTTTCATTTAAACTAAAATTTTTGATGATTATATTATATCACTTTTTTACAATTTTTTACCTTACAATATTGAAAGATTAAAAAAGTAGAGTAAATTCTTTCATTTACCCTACAAGCTAAAATTTATTACATATGATTTTTCTTAATTTATAAAATTAAAATTTATGTCCACATTTTGTACAAAATCTTGCTTCTGGTGGTTCAATTTTTCCACATTCTGGACAAACGTGTTCCTTTTCAACTTCTTTTTCTTCTTCTTTTTTAGCTGCTTTTTTATCAGCTTTTATCTTAACAGGTTTTTGTTTTTCACCACAATTAGGACAAAATACTGCTTCTGTAGATATTGTTTCATCACACTCAGCACATATTCTAAGTCCTTTATTAAATAAAATCTTTTTATTTAATTCAGCAATATCTTTATTTAACTTATCAATTTTTTTGCACTCTTTTTCAAAAGTTTTACCTACTTCTTCACCATTTTTGTAATTTTCGAAAATTGTAAGTCCCATAGACTCATATATTTTTTCAATATCTTTTTCCATCTCAGAAATTGAAATTCTAGCTTTTGCCTCTTCAAATAATTTTCCTGATTTATCAGCTACTGTATTATATGTATCAGTTGCCACCTTTCCTGCTTTTTTTGATATTTCTGTTACTTTATCTTTAAAATCCATAAAATCCCCTCCATCTACATTTATATATACCACAAAGATTTATTTTTTTCAAGAGTTATATAGTGGTTTATATACACTTTTTTATTTTTATATATTATAATATATGTAAACTTACAATTTTAATTCATTATATAATTTAGGCGGCATAGATAAGCCGCCATATTTTTACTTAATTACAATTTTATCATCATTTAAATCAATCTTTACATTACTATCTTCTTTTATGTTTCCATCAAGCATTTCTTCTGCAAATTTATCCTCTATCTTAGACTGAATTGCTCTTCTTAAAGGTCTTGCACCATATGTATCATCAAATCCAACTTTACTTATGTATTTTATAACATCATCAGATACATCTACTTTAATATTTTTCTTTTCTAATCTTTTTATGAATTCATCTAGCATAATTTTAGTTATTTTTTCTATACTCTCATTACTTAGTTTTTTAAACACAATAATGTCATCTAGTCTATTTAAAAACTCTGGTCTAAATATCTTTTTAAGTTCGCCCATAACTTCATCTCTAGTTTTTTCATAGTCTTTTTTACTATCTTCTTTATTCATAAATCCAATAGAATGATGTTCAACTATATTTCTTGCTCCAGCATTTGATGTCATAATTATTACTGTATTTTTGAAACTTACAGTTCTTCCTGTTGAGTCAGTAAGTCTACCATCATCTAATATCTGAAGTAACATATTAAATACATCTGGATGTGCTTTTTCTATTTCATCGAATAAAACTATACTATATGGTTTACGTCTAACTTGCTCTGTTAGCTGACCTCCTTCATCGTATCCTACATATCCTGGAGGTGAACCTATTAATTTAGAAACACTATGTGCTTCCATAAATTCAGACATATCAAGACGTATTAGTTGATTTTCATTTCCAAATAAATTTTCTGCTAAAGCTTTTGTAAGTTCAGTTTTACCAACTCCTGTTGGACCTAGGAACATAAATGATCCTATTGGTCTGTTTTCATTTTGAAGTCCAACTCTTGCTCTTTTAATAGCTCTAGCTAATGCTTCAACTGCATCATCTTGACCAATTACACGTTTTTTTAATTCTAAATCTAAGTTTTTCAATTTTTCAGATTCAGTTTTTGTAAGCTTAGTAACCGGGATTTTTGTCCATGCAGATACTACATTTGCAATGTCTTCTGCATTTACACTTGCCTCTTTATTTTCTTCTTTTTTCTTCCAATTTTCTCTTGCTTTATTTACTTTATCTTTTAGCTCCTTTTCCTCATCTCTTAATTTTGCAGCCTTTTCAAATGATTGAGAAATTATAGCTTCTTCTTTTTCCTTAGAAACTTTTTCTATTTTGTTTTCCATGTCTAATATATTTTTAGGCATAGTTACAGTTCTTAATTTTATTTTTGAACATGCTTCATCTATTAAATCAATAGCCTTGTCTGGTAAAAATCTATCATTTATATATCTCTCAGATAAATCTACAGCAGCTTTTATTGCTTCATCTGTAATTTTTACTTTATGATGTGCTTCATACTTATCTTTAAGTCCACTTAATATTTTTACTGTATCTTCTGTTGTAGGCTCATCTACAATAACTGTCTGGAATCTTCTCTCAAGTGCAGCATCCTTTTCAATATGTTTTCTATACTCATTTAGAGTTGTTGCCCCTATTATTTGAATTTCACCTCTTGATAAAAGTGGTTTTAATATATTAGCTGCATCCATTGCTCCCTCTGCAGCTCCAGCACCTATTATAGTATGCATTTCATCAATAAATAAAATTATATTACCAGCTTTTTTTATTTCTTGTAAAACATTTTTTAATCTTTCCTCAAAATCGCCCCTATATTTAGCGCCTGCAATCATTGCCGACATATCAAGTGATACAACTTTTTTATTTTTTAATATTTCTGGCACCTTATTATCAACAATCATTTGTGCTAAACCTTCTACAACAGCTGTTTTACCAACACCTGGTTCACCAATTAAAACAGGGTTATTTTTAGTTCTTCTACTTAATATTTCAATTATTCTTTGAATTTCATTTTTTCTCCCTATAACAGGATCTAGCTTTGATTCTTTAGCAAGTGCCGTTAAGTTTTTGCCATACTGATTTAATGTTGGTGTATTGGTATCAACAGAAGAGGAAAATGATGAATCAGAATAGTTTGCAACTGGTGAATCTTCACTTAAAAGTCTAAGTAAATCTGCAAATATCCTTTGTGGATCAATATTTGTATCAATAAGTATTCTAACCGCTACACTATCAATTTCCCTCATAAGTGCTAAAAGAATATGCTCTGTTCCAACATAATTTTGTCCCATTCTCATTGCCTCTTTAGCACTATTTTCAATTATTCTTTTTGCTCTTGGAGTAAATTCTGGATCGCTTTCTAAGGTATTCATTACTCCATCAATTCTTAATATTTCTTCTTCAACATATTCCGGTTTTAACCCTTGAGATGTTAAAATTTTACTTGCAAGTCCTTCTCCTTCTTTTACAAGTCCATATAATATATGCTCTGTTCCTACAAATGAATAATTATGAGTTATAGAAAATTCTTTTGCAATTTCTAAAACTCTATTCGCTCTTCCTGTAAATTCGTACATATTACTTCAACTCCTCTCTTATATATTCTGCTCTTTTTATATCTTCCTCTTCCTTTGATAAATCTTCTTTTATAATAGTTTTTAAAGTATTTTCTTGTGTGTCAACCATTAATGATTGAACTTTTTCTAAGCTAACTTCATTTACTATCTTCATTGAAACTCCAAGCCTTAACTTAGATAAAAGTTTAAAAGCCTCGTCTTCAGACATTATTCTTGCATTTTTTAATATTCCTAATGCTCTGTATATTTCATCACTTAAATATATACTATTTTCTTTTAAAACATTTCTTGCTTTTCTTTCTTGTGATATTATTGTTCCTACAATTGCCTTTATTTTATTAATGATTTCATCATCACTAAGTCCTAAAGTTTGTCTATTTGATACTTGATATATATGACCATAACCAGATGTATTCTCTCCATAAAGGCCCCTTACTGAAAGTCCAAAACTTGTTGCCTCATCAATTATTTTAGGTAAAAGACCTAATCTTGCAAGTGCAGGTAAATGAAGCATAACAGAAACCCTCATAGCCGCTCCTACATTACTTGGACATGATGTTATGTATCCATATTTATCACTATATGAAAATTTTAATTTTTCTTCTAGTTTATCAGTAAATGATATAAGATTATTATAACATTTATCAATATCAAAACCACTCTCAAAGGCCTGAATTCTTAAGTGGTCTTCCTCATTTAACATAGCAACAATACTTGAATCTTTGTTTGTTACAATAGCCGTATCTGATAAATCTAATAATTCCTTAGATATTAAATGTTCTTCCACTAAACTACCAAGAGTGGTTTCATCTATATCTTCTGTTTTAAAGAAATTATACTCTTTTAAGTTTATACTATTTTTCACTTTATCTAGTAAATTTTGCTTTTCTTTTTTCTTCATTATGTTTGGAAATTTATATCCATCTATACTCCTTGCGAACCTAAGTCTTGTTGAAATTACAACATCAGAATCTTTTGAAATTTCTTTATACCACATTTATTTCACCACCTAATTATTTTCTTTTACTTTTTTCTATTTTTTTTATTTTATCACGTACAACTGCAGCCTTCTCATATTCCTCATTTTCTACTAAAGTTTTTAATTCATTTTTTAAAGATGCTACTTCATCTAATTTATCTACTTTATCTTTTTGTATACTTTTAGCATTTGAAATACGTTTTTTATTACTTAATTTTATATGTCTATTCTTTCCATGCATTTTAAGGAAAATATTATCTAGTCTATCTTCAAATGTATCGTAACAATCAGGACAACCTAGAAGTCCAGTGCTTGAATAATCATCAAATGTATAACCACATGTAGGGCATTTTAATTCCTCTTTAAATCCAAAATCTCCAAACAAACTTGGAATATTTGTAAACATTGGAGAAAACATATCTGAAAAGTTTACAAAACCTAATTTTTTAGCACAATCTATGCAAAAATGCATTTCTTGTTTTTTACCATTTATATCTTCCATATATCTTACAGTTGCCTCTTTCTTTCCACAACTTTGACATTTCATAATAATCACTCCTTTACAAATTCATTAATATATTCTTCAGAATATCAGCTCTTACTTCATCTCTTTTTATTTTATCAACCTTAAATAAGCTCTTGTCAGAAAGTGCAGCCTTTATAACCTTTGCGGTATTTTTATCTAATAGATTATATCGTATAAAATCATCCAAGTAAATATCTGCGACACTTTGTGACAATTTACTACCAATTTTTTCAGTAATGTTTGATATATATTCTTCTTTAGTAGAATTTACTCTACTAATTTTTATATATCCACCACCTCCTCTTCGACTTTCTACATAAAATCCAAGTTCAGGTATAAACCTTGTGGATATTACATAGTTTATTTGCGATGGTACACAATTAAATCTATCAGCAAGTGCACTCCTATTTAATTCTGCTACTTCATTTTGTGTTATTATTTCATTTATATACTCCTCTATTAAATCTGATATTTTCATTTTAGCCTCCTTTTAGACTTTGACTTTCTTTGACTATTAATAGTATACTACTATACAAAACAAATGTCAATAGATTTTTACACAAAAGTCAGAAAAAGTCAAAAATATATTTATTCTAATTGTATTTATTATATATCTTTTTAT
>FR891248.1 GCA_000433755.1 Clostridium sp. CAG:465
AGAAAAGCTATGGGGAGGAGCAAATATCCAGAGATCCATAGATATCTGAATGGGGAAACCCATCAAATGGTAAAGCATTTGATATCCATACATGAATACATAGTGTATGAGAAGGGAGACGGAGTGAACTGAAACATCTAAGTAACTCCAGGAAAAGAAAAAGACATTGATTCCGAAAGTAGTGGCGAGCGAAATCGGAGAAGCCCAAACCAGAGGTAGAAATACCACTGGGGTTGAGGACTACAACAAGTTACTAAAAGTCATAGTAGAATTGTTTTGGAAAAGCAAACCAAAGGGAGTGAAAGTCTCGTATACGAAATGGCTTGAAGGACGAGTAGAATCCAGAGTACGGCAGGGCACGTGAAATCCTGTCGGAAGCAGGCCGGACCACCGGCCAAGGCTAAATACTAATTGGTGACCGATAGTGAAGCAGTACCGTGAGGGAAAGTTGAAAAGAACCCCGGGAGGGGAGTGAAATAGAACCTGAAACCCTATGTTTACAAGCAGACAAAGCACGTTAAGGTGCGATGTCGTACTTTTTGTAGAACGGTCCGGCGAGTTACGTGTATGATGCGAGGTTAAATACTGTGTAAGGTATGAAGCCGAAGGGAAACCGAGTGTGAATAGCGCGAAGATATAGTATCATGCAGTAGACCCGAAACCGAGTGACCTATCCATGAGCAGGTTGAAGCTTGAGTAAAATCAAGTGGAGGACCGAACCGGTATTCGTTGAAAAGGATTCGGATGACTTGTGGATAGCGGAGAAATTCCAATCGAACTCGGAGATAGCTGGTTCTCCTCGAAATAGCTTTAGGGCTAGCCTTGTTTAGTAGCATGTGGAGGTAAAGCACTGAATATGTGAGGGTTCTTACCAGAATACCGATCATTATCAAACTCTGAATGCCATGTGTGTAAGAACAGGAGTCAGACAGTGACAGCTAAGTGCCATTGTCAAAAGGGAAAGAGCCCAGACCAACAGCTAAGGTCCCAAAATTGTAGTTAAGTGGAAAAGGATGTGGGAATTCATAGACAACCAGGATGTTGGCTCAGAAGCAGCCATTCATTTAAAGAGTGCGTAAAAGCTCACTGGTCGAAGTAGGCCTGCGCCGAAAATTACCGGGGCTAAACTACATACCGAAGCTTTGGATTTGGTACGTAAAGTATTAAGTGGTAGAGGAGCGTTGTATAAAGATTGAAGCTATACTGAAAAGAGTAGTGGACGATATACAAGAGAGAATGCCGGAATAAGTAGCGAGAGCACAGTGAGAATCTGTGCCGCCGAAAACCTAAGGTTTCCTGGGGAAGGTTCGTCCGCCCAGGGTAAGTCGGGACCTAAGACGAGGCTAAAGCAGCGTAGTCGATGGAAAGCAGGTAAAAGATTCCTGCACTACCGAAATGCGATATACAATATATCATGACGCATCAGAAGAGTCTAAGCGAGCAAATGGAAAAGTTCGTACCGTAAGGTGGAGTGAAAAATAGTAACGAAGTAGATAAATCAGGTGACAAGAAAAGTGATATAGGAGCATAGAGGTACTCGTACCGTAAACCGACACAGGTAGGAAGAAAGAGAATTTTCAGGCGAACGAGAGAATCATTGTTAAGGAACTCGGCAAATTAACCCCGTAACTTAGGGATAAGGGGAGCCAATAGCGATATTGGTCGCAGAGAAATGGCCCAAGCAACTGTTTAGCAAAAACACAGGTTTCTGCCAAATCGAAAGATGAAGTATAGGAGCTGACGCCTGCCCAGTGCTGGAAGGTCAAGGGGAAGAGTAAACGTTTCGATGTGAAGCTCTGAACTTAAGCCCCAGTGAACGGCGGCCGTAACTATAACGGTCCTAAGGTAGCGAAATTCCTTGTCAGGTAAGTTCTGACCCGCATGAAAGGCGTAATGATTTGAACACTGTCTCGACAATGAACTCGGCGAAATTGTAGTACTAGTGAAGATGCTAGTTACCTGTGATAAGACAGAAAGACCCCATGGAGCTTTACTGTAGCTTGATATTGAGACTAGGTAAGAGATGTACAGAATAGATGGGAGACTATGAGATAAGGACGCCAGTTCTTAAGGAGTCACCTTTGGGATACCATCCTTCTTTTACTTGGAATCTAACTAGTTGCCATGAACTGGTAATAGGACAGTGTCAGGTGGGCAGTTTGACTGGGGCGGTCGCCTCCTAAAGAGTAACGGAGGCGTTCAAAGGTCAGCTTAACACGGTCAGAAATCGTGTGATGACGTGTAAAGGCGTAAGCTGGCTTGACTGCAAGACTGACAGGTCGAGCAGACGCGAAAGCGGGACTTAGTGACCCGATGGTTGTGAGTGGAAATGCCAGAGCTCAACGGATAAAAGTCACCCTGG
>FR891249.1 GCA_000433755.1 Clostridium sp. CAG:465
TTTAGATTCTAGTCTAAATAGTAACGATTTTTTTGTGTTATTTTGTCGATAAATGTAAAACTCGAATAAATAATAACTATTTGTTTTACTTTTTATCTTTTTGTGGTATAATTAAAGAGAATATCGGAGGGAAAACTTTTATGAATGTTGGAATAGTTACACTTGGATGTAATAAAAATCAGGTTGATAGTGAAATGATACTTGGTTTATTTAAAGAGCTTGGATATAGTATCGTGAATAATCCAGATGATGCAGATGTTATAGTTGTAAACACATGTGGATTTATCGAATCCGCAAAGAAAGAAGCTATAGATACTATACTGGAGATGGCTGATTATAAAGAGAAAAGATGTAAGGCATTAATTGTTACAGGATGTCTTGCTAAAAGATACAAAGAAGAAATAATAGAAAGTATGCCGGAAGTTGATTTGTGCATAGGGGTAGATGAATATAATAAAATAGATGAAATATTAGCTAATTTTTTAAATTCTAAACTTATAAATCATAATTTGGAATATTGTAATAGAGTAATTTCAACTGATTATCCTCTTGCATACATAAGAATATCAGATGGATGTGACAATAGATGTAGCTATTGTGCGATCCCCCTTATAAGAGGTAAGTTTAGAAGTAGAAAAATGGAAGATATTTTAGAAGAAGTAGAAAGCTTAGCAAAACAGGGAATAAAGGAATTTTGTATTATTTCGCAAGATACTTCAAAATATGGACTTGATATATATGGTAAACTTAAATTACCTGAACTGTTAAATAAAATATCTAAAATTGAAGGAGTAAAATGGATAAGAGTATTGTATATGTATATTTTTGAAACTTCTGATGAGCTAATAACTGAAATGGCAAATAATCCTAAAGTATGCAAATATTTTGATTTACCAATTCAGCATATTAGTAATAATATTTTAAAGAAAATGAATAGGTACGATACAAAAGAAAAAATATATAGTGCAATAAATAAAATAAGAAGTTTAATTCCCGATGCTGTTATAAGAACAACAGTTATGGTTGGATTTCCTGGAGAAACAAAAGAGGATTATGAACAACTAAGACAGGGAATAATAGATCTTAAATTTGATAGACTTGGAGCTTTTTCATATTCAAGAGAAGAAGGAACTACATCATTTGATTTTGAAGACCAAATTTCAGAAGAAGTAAAATCTGAAAGATTAAAATATATTTTTGAAGTACAAAAACATATTTCACTTGAGTGCAATAAAAAAAGGATTGGAAATGAATATGAAGTGATAGTTGAAAATGTATCTGATGATGATGAGTATTTCGTATGCAGATCATATGCTGAAGCACCTGATGTTGATGGAAGAATATATATAAAAATAGATGAAAAAAGTGCAGATAAAGTTATAGTTGGAGAATATGCAATGGTAAAAATCATAGATTGTAATGAGTATGACTTATTTGCTGAAGTAATGTAAAGGAGATATAGTATGTACACAAAGGAAAGTTTAAAGAAAAGTACACTAACTGAATTAAGAGAGATTGCAAAAAAACTACAGTTAGATGGCTATGAAAGATTAAAAAAGGAATATTTAATAGAAGAGATAATAAAAAATCTTGAGGGATCAAATGAACTTGATAATAAAATGAAGATGCAAATTGAAAATCCTGAAACAGATTACATAGCTGAAGGTATTCTTGAAGTAATGCCAGATGGATATGGTTTTTTAAGAAGTGATAATTACTTACCTGGAAATAAAGATATTTACGTTTCACAAGTTCAAATTAGAAGATTTAGACTAAATACAGGCGATATGTTAAAGGGTATAGCAAGATTTACCACTGATCCCCAAAATAAATTTCCCTCACTTATATATGTTGAATCAATTAATGGAGATAGGCTTGAGGTTGCGTTAAAAAGAAAGCCTTTTGAATCTTTGGTGCCTATCTATCCATCAGAAAGATTAAAATTAGAAACATTAAGTACAAATTATGCGACAAGAATGATTGACTTAATTGCACCTATTGGTAAAGGAACAAGAGGACTTATAGTTGCCCAACCTAAAGCAGGAAAAACTACAATGTTAAAGCAAATTGCAAATAGCATACTACAAAATAATCCTGAAGTAGAACTTATGGTACTTCTTATTGATGAAAGACCTGAGGAAGTTACAGATATTGAAAGATCAATAAATGCAGAAGTTATTCATTCTACTTTTGATGAATCACCTGAACATCACATTAAAGTATCAAAAATGGTTTTAGAAAGAGCAAAAAGATTAGTTGAACAAAACAAAGATGTAGTAATTTTACTTGATAGCTTAACAAGGCTTACAAGAGCTAATAATTTAGAAGTTGAATCAAGTGGAAGAACATTATCTGGTGGTATTGATCCTGCATGTTTACATTTTCCAAAAAAATTCTTTGGAGCTGCAAGAAATATTGAAAGTGGAGGCAGCTTGACCATTTTAGGGACTGTTTTAGTTGAAACAGGAAGCAGAATGGATGATGTGATTTTTGAAGAATTTAAGGGAACTGGTAATATGGAACTTCATTTAGACAGAAAGCTTTCAGAAAGACGTATTTATCCTTCAATTGATATATACAAATCAGGAACAAGACGTGATGATTTGTTATTATCAAAAGAGGAACGTGAATGCAGTACATATATGAGAAGATTAATGTCATCTAATAATTCAAATCTTTCTAATCAAGAAATAATAGAAAGAATAACAAATATTTTAACAAAAACTAAAACAAATAAAGAATTTATTAAAGTTTTTCTTGAAAATATAAAAAAGAAGTAGATAATTTTTTTGTTATGTGATAAAATAAAAGCGCTTTTAGAAGCGCTTTTTTAAGGGGTTGATATTTATGAATAATAAAATAAAAGTAACATTTAATGATTCAAGAAGTTTAGAAGTTTATTATAAAACTAAAGCAATTGACGTAGTAAAAATGGTTGAGGGGGATACTTCTGATATTCTTGCATTAAATATAAATAATGAATTAAGAAGCTATGATTATGAACTAGTTAAAAATTCTATAATAAAATTTGTAAAATATAATTCACCAGATGGATATAGAGTATATTCAGGAACTCTAAAGATGGTACTATATATGGCTCTTACATCACTTTTTTCTAATACTGATGTTGAATTTATTGCTACTATAAAAAAAGATCAATATTTTATGATTAATAATATAAAAATTACAGATGAAAAAGTACAAAAAATAAAAGAAAAAATGCAAGAAATAATAGATAAGGATTTTCCTATAACAAAAAAGGTTGTTCCAATTGAGGAAGCTACTGTGTTATATACAGCTGCAAATAATTTAGATATTTTAAAGAATATAGACAATAAGTTAAAATCTTATGTTACAATGTATTTTTGCGATGGAATGTATAATAATTTTAGTACTATTCTTGCACCAAGTACAGGATATATTAAAAAATTTGATATAAGAAGATATAAAGATGGGCTAGTATTAATGCTTCCAGATGAGAATGGAAATATAAAAGAGGAGATAAAGTCAGTATCTCTATATGATGCATATATGGAATTTAATAAATTAAATAATACTTTTGGAATAAGTACAATAGGCGATTTAAATAGAAATATATTGCAAGGTAAGACAAATGATATTATTCAAGTTGCTGAAGCAATTCATGATAGAAAACTAGTTGAATTAGTTCAGAATATTGAAAAAAGAAAAAATATAAAGATGGTATTAATTGCAGGTCCTTCTTCATCTGGGAAAACAACATTTGCACAAAAACTAGGTGTACAACTTAAACTTACAGGTTATAACCCAATTACTATTTCAATGGATAATTATTTTAAAGAACGTAAAGATACTCCTCTTGGTGAAGATGGAAAATATAACTTTGAAACTGTAGATGCCCTTGATATTGAATTATTTAATTCACAAATGAAAGATTTGATTGATGGTAAGACAGTAGAATTACCAGAGTTTGACTTTGTTGTAGGAACAAAAAAATATAATGGAAAGTTTTTAAAACTTGAAAAAAATGATGTAATGATTATAGAGGGAATACATGCTTTAAATCCTATTCTTACAAAATTTACTCCAGATGAAAATAAATATAAAGTATATATTGCTCCTATTACTACGTTAAATATAGATGGATATACTAAAATATCTTCTTCCGATTCAAGATTTTTAAGAAGAATGGTAAGAGATTATACAACTCGTGGACATAGTGTTGACAGGACATTTGAATTATGGGGAAATGTAAAAAAAGGTGAAGAAGAGTATATTTTTCCATTTGTTGATGATGCAGATTTTATATACAATTCAAGTCTAAATTATGAACCAAGTGTTATGAAAACATTTGCACAACCACTTTTATTACAAGTTGATAGTAGTAGCGAGTTTTACTCTGAAGCAAGAAGATTATATGCTTATTTAAATAACTTTACACCACTTGAGACAGGAAATATTCCAATCAATTCTATAATTCGTGAATTTATTGGAAATGGATGCTTTAATAGATAGAAATGTATGGATATGATTTGAAAATTAGTTACTATTCAGACTATAATTAACCAAAAATACAAAATCAATTTCTATTAGCAATATAATATATAAAAAAATTATAAATAATTATTGAAAAAAGATTTAAAATACAATATAATAAAAGTACGTAC
>FR891250.1 GCA_000433755.1 Clostridium sp. CAG:465
CTTATTTTTTCTCTAAATGATGGTGTTTGATTAACACTAGTTATTGTATAACTTTTTGTACTAAAACTTATTGACGTTACCTTGAAATCTACTGTTATATCTATACTTGCACTTAAATTTGTTCCATCTGTTGTTGTTGCTATTATTTTACATGTACCATTTTTTACTGGCGTTACAATTCCATTTTCACTTACTACCGCTATATTTTCATTACTACTTGTCCATTTTACTTCTTTATTAGTAGCATTAGAGGGAGTTATTGTTGTTCTAAATGATGGTGTCTGATTTAAACTTATTATAGTGTAACTTTTTTGTCTAATTTTTATATCCGTAACTTTTATAGGCTTTATATCAACATTAACATTGCATTTAGCTTGCAAATTACTCCCATCTGTAGTTGTTGCTGTTATTTGACACGTTCCATTTCCAACAGGTGTTACATTTCCTTCTCCATCTACAACAGCAATTTTTTCATTACTACTTTTATATTCTAGTGTTTTATTATTTGTTTTTTCAGGTAATACACTTGCATTAACATTTATTTTTTGACCAGCACTTGTTATATTGTACTCTGAATTTTCAAAAGATACACTTTTAGCTTTTATATCTACCTTTACATCCAACTGAGCAACTAGCCCAGATCCATCTGTTGCATATACATTGATCTTGCATTTCCCGTTTCCAACTGGTGTTATTTTACCAGAAATAATATTAACGGTTGCAATACTCTTATCAGAACTTAGCCATTTTAATTTTGTATTTGTAGCATTTGATGGGGTTATATCCACACTCGGTGTATATATATCATCAATATCTGTAAATGTATAACTATTTGTATTTATCTTCATACTTGAAATTGGTGTTCCATCAACGACCTCTATATCTATTGTTTCACTTTGATTTCCAACACAAATTTCAATAGTAGCATAACCTAAATTTTTAGCATATAGTTTTCCATTTTCTTGTACCTTCACAACATTAGAATTTTTTGAAAGAAACTTAATTTGATAATTATCCTTATGATTGCTAGAATTATATGATACATTATATACAGGAAGAAATTCTTTTCCTTTTATAACTTTCATACCTATATTACCAGTTGAAATATTTATAACAAACTTATCATAAGCTTCGTTATAATTTGACTGTACACTATTCCAAATTTCATTTGTGGTATTCTGTTTTACTATATTCATAAATAAAATAAACTTATCATACTTGCTTGACCAAGTATAATATGATAAATCATTATTGCCATAATAGTTAAACACATTCTTTACAGAATCAAATCCTATAGCATCTAATATTGCAGAAATATTATATATTAATTTTGTATAGGATGCATCTGAAGGATAATATACATTATATTTATTTAATAGTTTATCATATCCGTCTTTATAGCTATGAACAACTTCTTTTTGCTCACCATTTAAATTTGTATATGTTTTTACATTTTTTGATGCAAAAATTACATAGTCATATGGATTAATTGTAGTAACTATATTATCTTTACTTAGTATAATTTTATCTAATACATACTGAACCATTGCTTGGTTTATATACTCATTTCCATATGTCCAAGGTTCATTTGTAAAGGAAGGACCATTTTCAATTTTTGTAAAAACATGCCCCATTTCATGTATTACTGTGCCATCTAAATTTATCAATCCATTATTATAATCTCTATCCAATATCTTAATTGAGTTTATGTTATATTGTTTATTTACAACAATTCTATTACTATCCCCATTTACATATGCACCTTTTTTTTGTTCCCTTATACCTGTATAGTCAATAACAATTTCATCTTTATTTGGTTTTAAATTTAGTTCACAAAATAAATCATATACATCTTCTAAGTTATTTAACCATTTTTTTAAATTATTATACTCAACAATGCCATTTGTTGAATCATAATCTTTAATCAAAGATAAATCAAATTCTAATGAAATCCTGCTTGTCCCACTTCTATCACTTAAAATTTTAATATATTCTATTTCTTTTCTACTCGTATATTCAGTTCCATTTTTTACTTCATATTTTTCTTGTCCTAATTCTACCTCTTTAGTTGCTGCTTCAACTTTAGTATATAACGCTAAAGTTAAAACAAGAAACATTATAAATAAAAGCCTTAATTTTTTCATATTTAATTCCCCCAAAAATTTTATAAAATCTAGTATGCATCATAAGTCGAATAAAAAACATGCTATTAAAATGACCTTTAAAACTTAACATGTATTTCACTTTTTCTTCCTATAAAATTACACTTTATTTTTTATACATTATATTTTACCATTATTGCATTTTATTTTCAAGTTTGTTTTATCTATATTTTTCTGTTTATTCTGAATTATTGTTACTATTCAGACTAGGTAGAATTTTGAAATTATAAAAAGTGTGTCAACGTGGTGTTACAAGCCGCTTTGAAATAATTATTATAAGTTAAAAAAAATACAAGCTTAAATTTATTATGTATATTATAATATAAGCAAAAACTAATTTTATGATTTTAACTAGTCATAGTCTGAATATTAACAAAAATTTATATGAAAAAATACCTAGATAAAAATTTATAAATTAAAGGTAAAAATACTAAAAACTGCCACTAAAAAGTTAACTGCATTATCTAAATTATTTATTAAAAATAAAAAGTAGCTTAGTATAAAACTAAACCACTCTTTGTGTTTATTGATTACAAACTATCAATTTGACCTACTATATATCTCATTATCATGTTTATATCTAATGTATTAGCTTTGGAATCTCCATTTACATCTAGTATTACTTTTTCCTCGTCTGTTAGTGTTCCATTTACTATTCCTTTCATTGCATAATATACATCTAATGTATTTACTCTTCCGTCTCTATTTACATCACCTTTTTTATATTCAATTGTATCACATATATTTAAGTTATCTAAATTTGACTTTAAATATTTAGGAACTGGATTTTTATCAGTAACTGGATTTCCATCAGAATTTAGTGTAACAGCACCAGCATTAAATCCATCTGTACTTTCAAGATACATTTTGACATTTCCATATGTATTTTCTTTTGCTTTAAATTTTACAGTAAATAGTTCTCCTGTTGAACATACAGCATCTGCACCTCCATTGGCTCCGCCAAACACAATGTATCTTGCTGATAAAAATTCACTTCCGTTTGCATCTTCATCTGATGGTCCAACAGCCATTTTAAATTCATTTGCAAGATCAGTTTCTGTTATGTTTATAACATCTACTTTTGATGCATCATAGTACATTCTAAGGCTCAAGCTTGCAAGGCCATAACCATTATCTGGTAATTTATCTAGTGAAAATGTAACTGTAAATTCTTCACCTGAAACTATTTTTGTTTTATCTGAGTTTACACTCACTATTACCTGGGCATTATCCTCAGTTATTGTGTTTTCATATGCAGCGCAAAATATATTTGATACAAATATAACTGGAATTGCAAGCGCTAACACAAAAGAAGCAACAATAAATTTTAAACTTTTTTTCATAATGTTCCCCTTCATAAATATACTACATTATATTTAAACTTTTATCAATACATTTTTTAATTTATCTTCTACTTTTACATAAATAATTTCCTTGATTTTCTAGCAGAGACATTAAGCGCAATTGCTATAGCCATACCATTTGTAATTAAACTACTACCTCCATAACTTACGAATGGAAGTGGTACACCTGTTATTGGTAAAAGCCCTATTGTCATACCAATATTTTGAACAAAATGGAAAAATATAAGGCCTGCTACACCTATTGTCATAAAACTTGAAAATTCATCAGGTGCATATTTTGATATTCTAATTAACCTAATTAATAGTATTGCAAATAAAATTACAACTATTGCTGATACAATAAATCCCATTTCTTCCGATATAGCTGAAAATATAAAATCAGTGGATTTAATTGGAAGATAACCATATTGTGTTTGTGCTCCTTTTAGTATTCCAGTTCCAAATAACATTCCAGATCCTACAGCAATTTTTGATTGTATCGCATTATATCCACTTCCAAGTGGATCAAGTTCAGGATTTATAAATACCTTAATTCTCTCCTGTTGTGTTGGATTAAGTACAAAAAAGTAAACAAGTGGTATAAGAATAGCTGCTGCAAGTATTCCTATAAATATATATCTGTATTTTATACCAAATTTAAACAACATAAATATAGCTATTACAACAAAAGCCATTGCTGTTCCAAAATCTGGTTGTAACATAATTAAAATAACAGGGAGTAAAAAAGTAAGTAACATTACTGCAATCATGATAATTTTTTTCTTTTTATCATTTTGATTTATATTATTTTTGTAAATTGTTGCAAGCTTTGCTGCACATATGATAAATCCAATTTTCATAAGCTCTGATGGCTGATATAGGATACCTCCTAAATTAAACCAGCTGCTTGCTCCCATAAGGGAGGGCATAAATAGAACTAACATTAACAAAATTAAATTTATGCCATATAATATATATCCTGCTATATCAAACACCTTGTAATCGACTGCCCATATTACAATCATCATTACAAACACGGCTGCCATCCACATTATTTGTTTTATATATTCATCTTTATTTACATCTGTGTTATATCCTGCCGAAAATATTGCTATAACTCCAATTACAAAAAGAAGAAGAACTGTAACTAATACAACATAATCTGTATTTTTTAATAAACTTTTAAGCAATAAAATTTCCCCCTTACATATTTTTATGAGTTAAAGAATGTTTTGTATGCAAGATAAGTCATGTATGTATCATACACACTTACTACTTCAAATGGAGAATGCATTGCAAGTACTGGTGTACCACAATCAATTACATCTATTCCCTTGTTTGCAAGTATATATGCAATTGTTCCTCCACCACCTTTTCCTTGTTTTCCAAGTACTCCAAATTGATATATAACATCATTCTTATCGAATATTTGTGTTACTTCAGATGTGAATTTTGCAGTAGCTTCACTAGCACTATATTTACCACTTCCACCTGTATATTTTTCAATAGCGACACCACAACCAATAACATTACCATTTGGAACATCTGACACTTCATCATAGTCTGGATCAACAGCTGCTGTAACATCAGCAGATAACATTTTTGAATTATAGTACATCTCTAATTCACTTAATTCTTTATTTCCAGTCTTTGATATAATCATTTTTGAAAACAAATCAAAAGCTTGCGTACTCATTGAAGTATTACCAACACTTCCTATTTCTTCTTTATCTACTAAAAGGCAAATAGCAGTTTTATTTAGTTTTTTGTTTTCACTTGCTGCATCTATTATAGCTTTTACATTTGCATATGAACAAACTCTATCGTCATGTCCATATCCACCTATCATACTTTTATCAAAACCAATATATCTAGTTTTAAAAGCTGGAACAAATGAAATATCTGATCTTACAAAATCAATTTCTTTAATACCATATTTTTCATTTAAGATTTTTAAAATATTTTCTTTTACCTTGTTTTTCTTTGCTTTTTCATCCTTTATATTTCCAACAAGTACAGACATTTTTTCTGCATCAATAAATTCAGTTGCATTTTTACTAAGTTGATCTTTTGCAAGGTGTGGAAGTAAATCTGCTATTGTAAAGCAAAAATCGTCATCTTCTCCACCAACTGAAATTTCAACTTTTTCATTATCTTCAGTATATACAACTCCATGCATTTCAAGTGGTATAGATAGCCATTGATATTTCTTGATACCACCATAAAACTGAGTTTTAAATAACGCCATATTTTGGTTTTCTATAAGTGGCATTGGTTTTAAATCAAGTCTTGGACTATCAATATGTGAACCTACTATATTTACACCATTTTTTAGATCATCTTTACCTATTACTGAGGCAAATATAGATTTTTCTTTATTTACAAAATATACTTTATCTCCCACATTTAATTTTTCACATTCAGTAATATTTTTAAATCCAGCATCTTTTAACATCTTTAGACATTCAGCAGCGCACAAATATTCAGTTCTTGACTTATCTAAAAATTCCATATATTTTTTTGAATATTTTTTAGCGTTTAATATTTCTTCCTCATCAACATTATTATATATGTCTTTTCTTTCATAACATAGTTTCATACCATCTACCTACCTTTTCTAATTTTCTATTATATAATATTTCTTAATTTTGTATAAATTATTACAATAATTTAATTTTTATATATTATTTTACAAGATAAATTTCATCTTGCAAATGAGTAAGTGGAACACCTCCATATTTTGTTACCTGGATCATTTCCTCAATTGAGCCTCCATTTGAAATGTTTACTCTAGGTTCTAAAGTGTAAACACCATTTTCAATAAGTTCTAAATTTGCAAGCTTAGATTTTTTTATAGAAATTATAGCTCCAATATCATGTACTTCCTTACCAACAGGATGGCCAGTTGCATGATTATATTCTGGGTAACCCGCTTTTATAATTTCATCACGTACAACCTTATCTACATTATATGCTTTTACACCAGGCCTCATTTCATCAATACCATCTGATATAGAATTAACTAAAGTATTAAATACCTTCATAACTTGTTTTGGAGGACTAAATTCATTTTTTTTAAGTGCATATCCCATTCTTTGCATATCTGTATATAGGACCATCTCATCACTAAACGTAGCTTTTATTCCAAAATCAAAATATATAGTATCTCCCCTGAATAACTTTTTTGTACTTGGAAGCGAATGACCACCTTTTGCAAGATTTATACCTGTAAGTACAATAGGGCAATTTTCCCATGCCAAATCATATGATACGATATCATTTGAGCCAACATATAACTTCATTATTTCATCAGTAATTCTTTTTGTTTTATTTACAATTTGAATTTCATTATCCCCTATTTGTATTTTTTTAAACGTTTCTTCTAAAATTCTGTTTGTAATATCTGCAAGAAGTTTTAGTCTATTTATCTCTTTTTCAGTTTTTCTTGACTCTAAATCATATATCATTTCCTCAGCTGATTCAAATTTTACCTTCTTTTTATATTTTAAATATGGCTTTTTCAAAATTTTAGTTAAATATACATAATCTCCATGACTCATTATATCTGTATTTCTGTCTGACATAGTAGAAAAGTTAAGACATATTTTATTACTAAAATTTAAATCTGCAATAATATTTTCTAAAATAACGTCAAGTTCATCTCTCGATTTGTATGAAAAAAACTGAACTTTTTTTGGATCATATTTTAGCTTTTCAACATTATCTTTATCTAAACTAGATAAAATGATATATACTTTTTGAGTTGAGATTATACATATAGTATTACTTGCTAAATGCTTAGTAAAATATTTGCAAAATATTCTATCGCTATTTTCATTGTTATACATTACCCAAATATTTTTATTATACTTTTTTAATACATTTTGGATTAGACAAGTCATATTACATATCCTTTACTAACTCTACAGTTTGATTTGCAATTTCAAGTTCTTCATTTGTTGGAATAAGATAGATTTTTATTCTTGATGAATCTGTTGAAACAAGTCCTTCACCTCTAAAAGCCTCTTTATTCCTTTTAGCATCTAATTCAATTCCTAGTTCTTCCATGTCTGACACAGCATTTGCAATTTCATCGTCGTTGTTTTCCATTATTCCCCCAGTAAATACAATTGCATCAACATGATTTAATTCAGCCATATATGCACCAATATATTTCTTTATTCTTTGTGTTTGCATTTTTCTCATTAAAATTGCATCTTTATTTCCCTCAAGAGCTGCATCTTTCATAAGTCTAAAATCACCAATTCCAGTAAATCCAATTCTTCCTGATTTTTTATTTAGTAAATCATCCATTTCATCTACAGAATAATTTTCAATTCTCATTATTTTTAATATTACAGCAGGATCTATATCTCCACATCTAGTTTCCATTATTAATCCTTCAAGTGGAGTATATCCCATAGATGTATCATATGATTTTCCATTTTTTATTGCACATACACTTGCTCCACCACCAATGTGACAAATAATAGCATTTATTTCATCTTTATTTTTTCCCATTAATTTAGCAAGTCTTTTTGTTATATATTGATATGATGTTCCATGTGCTCCATATCTTCTTATATGATTATTTGTATAGTATTTTTTATCAATAGCATAAAGATAATTATAGTCTGGCATTGTTTGGTGAAATGCTGTATCAAACACAACAACATTTGGTATACTACTTGCAACCTCTCTTATTGCATTTATTCCCATTACAGCCCCTTTATTATGAAGTGGTGCAATTTCTGCAAGTTCTAAAATATCTTCTACTACATTATCATCAACAATTACTGCTTTGTTATATTTTTCGCCACCAGCAACAACTCTATGACCTATAGCTGATATTTCATTAATATCACTAATTACACCAATTTTTTCATCTTGAAGTGTATCAAGTAAAACCTTCATACCAACTTTATGATCAGGCATAGCTACAGGAACTTCATCTAATTTTTTTCCATCTCTTAAATTTTTATAAATTAAATTGGAATCCTCATAACCAATTTTATCACATCTTCCCTTTGCGATAACCTCATCTTTTGCCATATCAATTAATTGATATTTTATTGTGGAACTTCCACAGTTAATTACTAGTACTTTCATTTAAAATCCCCCTTTTATACTACTAATTTATATACTACATACTTTGAATACAAGTTATAGCTATAACTCCAACAATATCATCAACGCTACATCCTCTAGATAAATCATTTACTGGTTTATCCATTCCTTGTGTTATTGGACCTAAAGCTGTCATATTTCCAAAGCGTTCAGCAATTTTATATGCAATATTTCCAGACTCTAAATTTGGAAATATAAGTACATTTGCTTTTCCTGCAACACTACTATTAGGTGCTTTTATTTTTGCTACATCTTCAATTATTGCAGCATCTAATTGTAACTGTCCATCTATGTTTATATTGTTATTAATTTCTTTTACTCTTCTTACAACATTTTGTAATTTAATTACATTTTCATCTTTTATATCATCTAATGTTGAATACGATAAAAGTGCAATTTTAGGTTCTTCATTTAATAACTTCTTAAAGCTATCATATGACTCTAAAACAATTTCTACTAAATTATCTTCAGTAGGATTTATAACAAGTCCACAATCTGAAAAAATGAATTTACCAGACAGTCCTAAATTTGTATTTGGCGTTTGCATTATAAAAAACGATGATACAAGATCTAATCCTTTTCTTGCTTTTATAATCTGCAATGCAGGTCTAAGGCTGTCTGGCGTTGAATTACATGCACCACATACCATACCATCAGCATCATTGTTCTTTAGCATCATTGTTGCATAATATATTTTATCATTTAACAAATTATCTACATCATCCAAGGAAATTCCTTTATGCTTTCTTAATTTAAAAAGTTCCTCTTTATACAAATTCCTTTTTTCCGATTTTAAATTATCTTCTATTTTTATACCTGATATATCAATATTATTATTAATACATCTACTTAAAATATCTTCTCTATTTCCAATTAATATAATATTTGCTATTTTTTCTTTTACTGCAATGCTTGCCGCTTTAAGAATACGCATATCTTCTGATTCAGGCAAAACAATTGTTTTTAAATTTTGCTTTGCCCTATATATCATATCATAAGTTACACCTGTATATTCCATATATCCCCCTTATTCTTTAATTCTACCTATATTTTCTATATTATCAAAAACTTTCATATACGAGATATTATCAAATCCTTTTATATATTTTTGATATACAACATTTGTAGTCTTTGCCATTATTCCAATACACGATACTTCACTAGATATAGCATTTTTTAAAGTTTGTACATTTTCTTCAATATTTGATACATCACTATTTTTTACATTCTCAATTGCTGAGTTTGTTATATCATTTACATTTATATAATCATATAGATATTCAATATTTGGACTATCGTTTATATAAACAGTTGATAAAACAATATCATAATCTTTAGCATTTACCTTTTCTGTGATTTCATTTTCAGATAATTTTAAAACATTTATCCTTATTCCAACTTTTTCAACCATTGCTTTAATACTATCTGCAATCTTTGACTTTACAGTATCATCTTTATTTACAAGTAAATTTAATTCAAGTTTTTGATATTCATATCCATCATTTTTTGTATAAATACCACTAGTTTTCTTCCATCCATTAATTAATAATGCATTTTCTGCAGCATATAAATCATATTTATATTTAATATCTGAATATATATATGGAATATCAATTACTTCTGAAAACTTCATATCAACATTTTTTACTATTTCATCTCTATTTATAGCATACGCAATAGCTTGCCTTACTTCTTTTTTCTTGTATAGAGCAGAATCCTTATTTCCAAGCAAAAATACTGTTTCACCATCTCTATATTTTTTTACATTATATTCTCTTTTTCCGATAAGCTGCATAATGCTATCAGATGATGCAGTAAACATATCAATATTTCCATTTCTAAAATTATCTACCATATCGTCTGTATTTTCATAATTTGTAAGAGAAATTACCCCTAAAGAACTTTTAGATGAATTTTTTACAAGAGAAACACTATTTAATGAAACATCATTCATAATATATTCTGTACTTTTATTTGAGCTATCATTTATAGGAAAAACAAGACTATATACAAAAAATGGATCAGGACTTAAAAGTGATACATTTATCACACTATCATCTTCTTTTATCATCTTATCTATATTTGAAATTTTACTATAATATATACTATCTTTTTGATTTAGTTTTATTTTATTAAAAGATGTAATCACCTCATCACTTGTTACTTTATATATAGGATTTAAATGTATTTTATATGAAGTATCTGATATCTTTTCAATTTTTTCAGCCAAGCTATACTCTATTTTATAATCCTTATTTACTTTAACTAAAGCATAAAATGTTTTTGTAGCAAGTTCATTTAAAATAACATTACTACTTTTTAAATAATCTGTAGTATCAAGTTTTGATATTCCAATTTTAAAATTATAATTATCTTCTAACTCTTCATTACTGTTATTATCATTTGAAAATACAGATAATATATTTTCTCCATTTTTACTAATGACAAGTTTTGAAATAACAAAAATAGAAACTATAGCTATAATACAAATTGCAATTTTTACAAATTTAGAATATTGGACTCCACTTTTTATTTTTTCCTTTACCTTCTCTTTTTTCTCCTCTTTTAATGTGTTATCAATAAGTTTTCCATAATTACTTCGTGTGTTAGACACAGAATTTGCAAAAATATTAGCATTTTTTTTTGATATATTTTTTTTAGGCTTTGTAACTTTTTTTGTTTTTAATTTTTTGTTATTTTTCTTTATTTTATTTCGAGGCACTTTTTTATATCTATGCGAATCAATTATTTTTTTATCCAAATTAAAACACCTACTTTATTTCAGTAATATTGTGCCTCAATTATATCACAAAAAAACCCAAAAAGATAGTTTTTTTTACTTTTTGGATTTCATATATTTATAATTATTATAATTTAGGTTCAATTGTAAATTTTATGCCAGTTTTATCCTCGTTATCTATTGTAACCTCTGTAAAAGCTGGTGAGCATACAAGATCCATCCCTGATGGAGCTACAAAACCTTTTGCTATTGCAACTGCCTTTACTGCTTGATTAATTGCTCCTGCTCCAATTGCTTGCATTTCTGCTTTACCATTTTCTTTAACAAGTCCTGCTATTGCACCTGCTACTGAATTTGGACTAGATTTTGCTGAAATTTTTAATATATCCATATATCTTCTAACCTCCTAAATTTCTTCATTTGTTAATAACATCTATTGTTATCCTACATCTAAATTATATATAATTTAAATAAAAAATGCAATAGTTTTTTAGCATTTTAATTAATATTTGATTGACAAATTCCGGAACAAAAGTGACTTCGTCACTCCACCACTAACTACTTTTGTAG
>FR891251.1 GCA_000433755.1 Clostridium sp. CAG:465
GACCTTCAATAATCTGATAGGGTCTGTTATTAAATTTGCAAGACCAATTAATTTTGGCTTTGAGTTCATCACTCATATTGATTTTCTTTTTAATTATTTTAATCATATCACATCACACCTTTCTTTGCAATAACGCACAAAAAAATCAATCTTTTCAGATTGATTTAATCATTAACGTCACATGGTGCGACGATTTTATCTTATGGAGCGGGTGATGAGAATCGAACTCACACAGCCAGCTTGGAAGGCTGGAATTCTACCATTGAACTACACCCGCATTTATCTTACTCATACATTATATTAAATTATTAATTGTTTGTCAATACTTTTGTAAAAAAATTATAAAATTTTTAGATCTAAAACATTATATGAAAGAAATACATTATAATAAATTATATTTATGATATAGTAAAATATACCTTTTTATTAAAATAATATGGAAATTTAACAGAGGATAATTAGTACAATAATGTATTGATTATGCTCTAATTTTGTGATATATTACAGTTATGGAAATACAGGTTATGAATAGTAAATTTGATAAATATTATTCTGCATTTTTAGATATAGAGAGTGCAGTTAAAATAAATAATATTTGGTATATTCGGAACAAATAATAGAGATATAGAACTTAATAAAGAGTTTTTTTATCCAGTAATTTTAACAAATTATAATGGAAAAATTTATTTGTCTGTTTCTAAAAAATACTATGATGTTATATTAAAGAATATAAAAAATATTGATTTTACACTACTTAGTAATAATGAAATTATTTCTATATTTCAAAGTATATTTTCAAATATATTAGAAAATTTTGAAGTAAAAGAAATGTACAGGATGTGTAAAGATACAAAATTAAATATATCAAATAATAATGCAGTTATTCTAAATAATTATACAAAACAGTATTTTATTAATACAGGAAAAAAAGCAAATGATATAAATTTTAAAGAGAAAAAGTGGAGTCAACTTAAATATATATTAGATAGTGAAATGATATATATTGTTCCAATTGATAATAAAATTGCATCAATGGCATTCACATCTGATATTTATAATATAGGAGCTAATATTGTTGTAAGTACGAATAAAGAATATAGGAAAAAAGAATATGGAAAGAGTGCTGTAGCAGCTCTTACAAATTCAATACTTGAAAATCAATTATTGCCAATATATTTTGTAAATGTGAATAATGAAGCTTCTATAAATCTTGCAAAATCATTACAATACGAAAAAATGGCTTTGGAAATAGTAGTATGTACAAAAATATAATATAAATGAACTGAATTTTAAAAATATATAATTTTATTCAGTTCATATTTTTGCTATAATTTTAACGTGTAAATTATATTTATAATATAGTAAAATATACCTTTTTATGTTAAAATAATATAGAAATTGTGTATAATGTGGATAATTTTTTGTATTGTTATTAAAGCAGGAGGAAGGTATATGTATAGTATAGAAAAAATAAAAACAGATTTAAAAGATAGAGTATCAGAATATAGATATGAACATAGTTTAATGGTTGCAGATGAGGCAAAAAAATTAGCAAAAAAGTATAATTTAGATGAAGATAAAGCATACGTGGCAGGGCTTGTCCATGATATTGCAAAAGAATTTACAAATGAAGAGAATACTTTGTTGGTAAATAAATATAACTTATCTAAAGATTTATTGTTAGAATCAAATCACAAAATAATTCATGCAGATGTTGGGGCTGCTTATGTAAAAGAAAAATATGGCTTTGATGATGAAATTTGCATGGCAGTACGTTATCATACAATAGGGAACCCTAATATGAGTACATTTGATAAGATAATATATATAGCAGATAAGATTGGCAGAAAAGATAAAGATGAATTTATTATGAATTTAAAAAAGATAGCTTATGAAGATATAGATAAGGCAGTTTATGTTTTCCTATTACATCAAAAAGAAAAATTTGATAAAAAGAATAAATCATTAAGTAATAGTACTTTAGAGCTCTTAAATTTGTTACAAGATAAATATTCAAAATAAAATTTTTTTAATGCTTATTTAATAAAATAAAGATATATTATATATGGTAATGTCATGCTTTCAATAGCAAGAGTAAATATATAACTTAAAAATTCAGTTTAGAATAATATAAAAAATATTTTAAAATATTGGGATATAGATAATTATAAAATTATATTTAAGGTAAA
>FR891252.1 GCA_000433755.1 Clostridium sp. CAG:465
AAAAAAAAAAAAAATTACAATACTACATAACTATTTTTATTAAATATTTTATATGTTACTATATAAATTTAAGAAAATTTAAGAAAATTTAAGAAAATTTAATGAAAATATTTACTTTTTATATAATATGTGATAAAGTTAAATAAAATAAATATTGAGGAGTTCTAATTATGCAAACTCTGTTAACAAAAAAACAAATTCGTAATTATATTTTGATTTATATTGATGAAAATTTAGAAAGGATTGATATAGAAGCTATAAATAAACTTATTAGTAAAGTGAATTTTAATGTCTGTGCAAAAAGCAAATATGAAACATTAAATAAAGATTTTAATAGTATGATTGAAGCTTTAACAAAAGTAAAAAGAGATAATGTTACATTATGGGATGTAACAAATTTTTATCGCTATTATAATACAATAAAACAACAACTTTTTTGACATATTCATTCCATCCTTATTATCTAAAATGGGAGATACCGTATTTTATACGGTATCTCTCATTTTTAGTATATTTTAAATTAATTTTGTACACAATATTAAAAAGTTAAAATAATAGGAGTATTTATGAGTAAAAAAAATAATCAAGTTGTTTATAAAAATATTGAACTGAATTTAGAAGCTATTAAAACAAGACTATTTAGTGATTTATCTTATGACCTTGTAATACGTGAATTTAAGTTTAGATATGAAAAAAAGGATATAAAAGCATTTCTTGTTTTTTTTGATGGTATGATAAACAAAGATTTTGTAAATGAAAATATTCTATTCAAAGCAAATTCAACTTATCAAAATACAAATAGTATAAAATGTGAAAATGCATCAGATTTTTTTAAGAATTTTATTATATCAAACTATTCTTTAGAAGAGTCATCAAACTTTGATCAAATAATAGAAAAAATCTGTAATTCACACTGTGCTATATTTATTGATAATTACGATAAATGTTTTCTATGCGACATGATAAAATATGAACATAGAACAATTAGCAATCCAACATTTGAAAGTAGTGTTAAGGGAACTCAAGAAGCTTTTAACGAAGTTTTAAATATAAATACAGCTCTAATTAGAAAATATGTAAATGACTCTAATCTTATAATTGAAAAAATTCCAATTGGAAAACGTTCAAAAAATTCATGTGTTGTAATGTATATAAACAATTTAACTAATATGAAAATTGTAAAAAAAATAAAAAATAGAATTACAAATATTGATACAGATATTATACTTACAACAGATAATCTCTCTCAATTTATTGAAACCAATACTTTTAGTATTATTCCACAAATAATGCCAACAGAAAAACCAGATAGAGTAGCTAGCTTTTTAATGCAAGGCAGATGCGTTATACTTACAAATAATTCACCTATTGCAGGCGTTATTCCAACAACAATTATTGATTGGTTTCATTCTAGTGAAGATGGATATCTAAGAACACCATTTAATTTTATTTTAAAACTGATAAGAATTGCTGCAATTCTTATTTCACTTTTCTTACCTGCGTTGTATATAGCTACTGTAACATATCATATTGATATTTTGCCTACAAATATTGCTATGATGCTTGCTGCTTCAAGAGATGCTGTACCGCTTCCGTTCGTTGCCGAGGTAATTTTAATGGAGGTCGCATTTGAACTTTTAAGAGAAGCTGAAACAAGAGTACCAACAAAAGTAGGTCCAATTGTAAGTATAGTAGGAGGTCTTATTTTAGGCCAAATTGCAGTTGAGGCAAACATTATCTGTTCATTTACAATGATTATAGTTGGTTTTACTGGAATATGTATGTACGCCCTTCCAAATTATTATAGCTCTTACGGACTTAGGAACATGAGATATATTTTAATAATATTATCATTTGCAAATGGATACTTAGCTCTTAGTTTTGGTGTATTTATATTTTTACTAATTCTTGCAAATTCTTACTCAATTGGAACAAGATTACTTCCAAGTTTTTATATTGATAAAAATAGAAATGTTATACAACAAATATTTACAGAACCCGTTTGGAAAAGAGAAAATAGACCGTATTATACAAAAGCAAAAGATAAAACTTCGCAACCAAGTATATCAAGAAGGTGGTTATTTAATGAGAAAAAATAGTGATTTTAAAAATATAAGCTATGTAAATTTTGAAATGATTTCAATGATGATAACTTTGATGTCATGTGCTTTTATAAGTTACTCACCAATAAGAATCGTAGAAAAATGTGGAAGTGCATCTGTAATCGGAATAATTTTTATATGTTTAGCTGTATATATATTCTACTCAATTATACTAAAAGCTGTATTTAAAAATGAATATGATATATTTAGTATAATAAAAAAGTCATACCCACCTATATTACAAAAAATTATTGGAATTATTATATACTTTTTTATAATTTTATATATTTACCTTATAATATCAAACTTGCTATATAACCTTAAAGGCTCAATTTATACTAATTCAACTATCTTTTCAATATCTATATTCTTTATTGTTGCACTATATTTACTTAGCAAAAAAGGATTTAATGCAACATTTAGAATAGTGGGCTATGTATCATTTACAATAGTACTCTATATTATTTTTCTATTTATAATGTCAATAAATAAAGTAGATATAAATAATTTCTTTCCAATTATGGGAAATGGCTTTAACGATATATTTGTAAATAACTTAATAAATACTGGTATATTTGTACCTTTATTTTTCTACCTTTTCTTTGGTGGTAAAGTTGCTCATAATAAAAAACGTAGTGTATACAAAAACTTTAATATCATAATGTTAGTATTTACATTAGTATACGCAATTTTAATATTTTGTTTTATAGGTACAATTCCTGTAGAAATTATATCATCAAGATATACCTTACTACTTGATTTATCTTCACTTATATCTCTAACGCCACTTTCACTTAAATTAACACCAATTATGATATTTGTGTTTTCACTTTTGATATTTATATCAATTTCGTTTTGTCTACTTTGTGGGTTGTATAACATACAAAGATTAAATGTAGTTAAAGATTACTCAAAATATGTACTTCCAAGTGTTATTATATTATTAATTATGTTTTTAATACCTATTCCATTATCAACTTATTACATAATTTTAGATATATTCTACATTTTATCTATAGCAATTACATTTGCTTTTCCAATTATAACATTAATTATATACTATATAAGGACAAAAGGTGGATGTAAAAAATTTAATAACAATAAATTAAAAGAAGATTTTGTAGAAGAGGTGGATCTAAATGAGTAATTCTAACTATGTAATTGATAAAAAAAGAAATCCATTTTTTACAATTATAAAAATAATTGTAATAGTTATAATTCTAATGTTAATGGTTGGATTAAATAATTCAGTTGATACTAACAATTTATGTTTTGCAAATATTATTGGTCTTGATAAGTCACAAACTATACCAAATAATTTAGAAGTAACTTTTCAATTAATAACTCCAAAATTAAAAGATGGAAATTCCGTATCTACTGAAAATACATTAGTTAAAGTTATTGATGAAAATTCTCTTGATTTAGCTGTATCCGACCTTCAAGATTATATTAATTCAAGCATAGATTTTTCAAATACCAATGCAATAATTATATCTGAAGATTTGGCAAAAGAAGGAGTACAAAGATATATATCAAATATATCAAGTAATCTAAAATATAATAATAATATGTATATATTAATATGTGAAGGAAAAGCTAAAGATTTTATAAAATGTTTAGATAAAAATGATAGCATAAACTCTGTATCATATTTTGATATTTTAAAAAACGCACAAAAAAGTTCTGCATCAATTAAATTCATAAATATAACAGAATTTTCTAACTTGCTTTTTACAAGTAATTCAGTACCTACGGCCCCAATATGTAAAGTAATTTCTGAAAATAGAGATAAAAATCAACAAAAAGAACAAAAATCCGATGAAAAAAATAAAGAAAATGAAAGTTCATCTAAAGATGATTCTAATAGTAGTAACTCTAATAAAAGTAATAGTTCAAATAAAGATGAATCAAAAATAGATATTGAAGTAGGTGGAATGGCAATATTTAAAGATGAAAAAATGATTGGAAAACTTTCAAGTAATGAAACTGCATACTATTTAATGTTAACTGATTATTTGGATTCATATGATACTAGTCTAGAACTAAACGAGATTTCCGATAAATCTCAAAACAATCAATCCTCTTCCACAAATGTTGAAATAAGTCAAACTGGAAAAGCAAAAATAAAAGTTGATACTAAAAATGATAAGCCAAGAATTGATATAAATATTCCACTAAATATTATAATTTTAGATACTCCTGCTGGAGAATATAACTATCTAGATAACAACTATATTTCAGAAATCAAAAAAGAAGTTACAGAAATTTTAGATAAAAGAATGAAAGATTATATAAACAAAACTCAAAATGAATTTGATGCTGATATAAATGAATTTTATAAATATTGTAGAAAAAATTTTTTTACAGTAAAAGAATATGAATCATACAATTTTGAGGAAAAATACAAGGATGCTAAAGTAAATGTTAAACTTAATATAAGCTTTAATGATTCAGGATTAAACATTGAAAAGTAGACCAAAAAGGTCTACTTTTCTTAATATAATTAACCTATAGAAAATAAATAAATCTTCCCATTATGTTTATTAGCATCATATTTTTTACAAGTTTGTTAATCTGAAATTTATAATATTAAGAAAATATATTTATTCTTTTCTTTTTATCTTCCAAATTCCATTTTTAGTTGAGCCTACTCTTTCAATAATTCCACTATCTTTCAATTTTTTAATATTATAAGAAATACCATCGCGAGTCAATCCTAAAGCCTCTGACATTTCTATTTGGGTTATACTTGGCTTAGTTTTTATTAAGTTTAAAATTTTTTCTTGTGTAGTTTCTTGTGCAATTTCTTGTGTAGTGCTTTTTGCTATTTCATATATAGTATTTTTTATCATTTTAAGCATAAACTCAATAAATTTGGTAGAATTCCCATCTTTATTACACTCGTCAATAATCTTATAATATTCATCTTGATTTTTCTTTATCATACTTTCTATAGGCAAATAAGTAAAAGCCTTTTCAAAATGTGATAAAATTACTGTTTGCCAAAGTCTTGCTGTTCTTCCATTACCATCGGAAAATGGATGTATAAACACGAATTCATAGTGAAATACTGAAGAGAGTATAAGTGGATTAACATTATCTTTATTTTCAATCATCCAATTAAATAAGTTATCCATTAGTTTAGGTACCAACCTATGTGGTGGAGCCACAAATATCTTAATATTTCCGTCATAAACAGCTTCACCATGATTTCTAAATTTTCCAGCATCCTTTTCAATTAAAAAAGTTAATATACCATGTATCTTCTTTAAATCATCTACAGAATATGGATTTACTTCATCAATTTTTTCATAAGCCTCATAAGCATTTTTTACTTCTTGAATATCTTTTTTTTCACCAATTACCATTTTACCATTAATTACATCTTCAACTTGAAATAAAGATAATTGATTATTTTCTATTGCCAAAGAAGAATGTATCGATTTTATTCTTGTTTTTCTTCTTAATTCAGGATATCTATTTAAACCTTCAAAATAATTAAACTCACCAATTTTTTTCATTATGTCGGAAACATAATTTAACATTTTATCTGTTATCATATAAGGTGGATAATTTTCCATATTTAAAACCTACCTTTCATGTTTATTATTTTCATAAATACTATTAAAAATCTACTCATAAACTTTATCATATTATTTTGCTGTAGTATTTACAATTCATATTACATCAAATAATTCACTGATAAAATAATAATCTAAATTATTACTTACAAATGAAAATATACTTAATAAATACACTTTTATTATATTTTATATTTAATTTTTTTTCAATACTCCACAACTTATTATTTCATAATTTTAAACTTTAGAAAGCTAAATATTAATTTTAATATAAATTGTTCTAAAATATAGTTAACATATTTCTTGCAATTTCGATAAAATAACGGTATAATATTTATATGAGAACTATAATTGTAAAAAATATAAATAAAAAAACATACTTATCTAATTATATCTTTAAAACTTTCCCAAATTTAAGTAAAGGAAAGTTTTTTAAATCCTTAAGAAATAAAGATATAAAAATTAATGAAAAAAGAGTAAATAAAGATATAATTTTAAATGATAAAGATGAAATCAAGCTATATATATCAGATAATATCCTCTTTAATCTTCCTCAAAAGTTAGATTATATTTATGATGATCAAAACATTGCAATAATATTTAAACCCCAAGGTATTTTATCTAATGATGAAACAAAAAATTCGGATGAACCAACTTTAGAAAGCTTAGTAAAAAAAGAAAATCCAAACTATATTATATGTCACCGTCTAGATAGAAATACTGCAGGCCTTGTGATATTTGCAAAAAATGATATAGCATATGCAAGTATACTATCTGGCTTTAAAAATAACAGTATAATTAAGGAATATATAGCATACGTTTCAGGTAGTAACTTTAAAAATAAAGAAGAAACATTAAACCAGTATATATCTCTAAATAAAAAAGATGGAATATCTAAAATATATGAAAAGAATAATGAAAAAAATAGCTTAAAAAGTATCACAACATCCTATGAAGTTATATATACTAATACAAAAAGAGATTACTCTATACTAAAAGTTTTTATACATAATGGAAAGACTCATCAAATACGTGCCGTTTTATCAAATATTTCTCATCCTATTATAGGGGATTCAAAATATGGTAAAAACGAGATAAATAAAAAATTTAACAAATATAGACAGCTTCTTTTTGCTGTAAAATATAAATTTAATTTTGATAGTTCTTCTAAGCTTTCTTACTTAAATAACAAGGATATTATACTTGATAAAAGTTATTATTCAAATTATATAGGAGACAATTTATGAAAAAACTTCCAAAAGTAATTAACATATCGTATAAAGTTGATAGAATAAATGAGAAAAAAATATCAATAATAAATATGATATATATTTTTATTATCTGCTCATTTCTAGGCTGGGGATTTGAAGTGATTTTTTGTTACTTTAAATTTGGTTATATAATGAATAGAGGAATGTTATATGGACCATTTTGTTCTATTTACGGAATAGGTGGAATTATTTTATACCTTCTATTTTATAACGTAAAAACAACTAAAAATAATATTGTCTATACATTTATAACTGCAGCAATAATACTTGGAGCTTTTGAACTTTTAAGTGGATTAATATTAAAATATGTTTTCAATACACAAATGTGGAACTACGATGGTGAATTTCTTGAAATTCTAAACTATACTACAGTTCCAATTATAATTGGATGGGGAATTCTTGGAACTATTTATTTATATTTCATTCAACCAATTTTACTTAAGATAATTTCACTAATCCCCCTTTCTTTTGTAAAAAGACTTGCAATAATAATTGCATTTATATATGTTCTAGATTTTGGAATATCTACACTAAATATAAGTTTAAATCCTGAAGTGTTATATAAAATGGTTAATCCAAATATTTAAAGACGGCAATGCCGTCTTTTTCCTTGTAAATTATATATATTTTTAATTTAATACATATATAGAATAATTTAAAATAGCTGCAAATACAAGCCATAAAACATATGGTATTTGTAAATAGAAAGCTAATTTACTTGATTTATAAAAATAATACATCATGACCAAAACAAGTAATAATAGTAATAATAGCCAAATAAATGCAAATAAGAAACTTTCAAATCTAAAGAAAATCATAGTCCAAAGTGCATTTACTATTAATTGTATGGCGTAAAATATTAAACCTGTTTTTTTATACTCACTATCACTTTCATATACTAAATACGATGATATTCCCATAAGTATATAAAGTATTCCCCATGCCATTGGAAATAAAATTGCAGATGGAGCAAACACCGGCTTTTTAATGTTATCAAAAAGTGACATTGAACCGCCAAGTAAAATTCCAAGAAAGCCTATAAAAACTGGTATAAGTATACTTATTACTATATACCATATTTTTTTCTTATCCATATATAATCTCACCTACTATTATTATATTCTCTCTTTTTTTTCTTATTCATTTATTTTAAATTCATACTTGAATAAAATGAATTTATTTACAAAAAATAAATAATATATATTTGGTGATTGTCTTATGGAAGAAAAGAAAATAAAAAAATGTAATTTTTATACATATTTTTGGGTGTTTTTTATAGGTTCTGTATTTGGATTTATATATGAAAGTATTTTAAGTTATTTTCAGTTTGGTCATATAATAAATAAACAAGAACTTTTATTTGGACCGTTTATGCCTGTATACGGAATAGGTGCAATAGTATTTTTATATATTTCAAACAAATTTAAAAGTATCTCCATGATATTTATACTTACCACTCTATTTGGTAGCCTAGTAGAATATCTTTACTCTTTTATGCAAGAATATTTATTTGGAATATTATCATGGGATTATTCATTTACTTCTTTAAATATAAATGGAAGAATAGCCCTTCTATATTCACTTGGCTGGGGCTTTCTTGGTATAATTTCATGTAAATTTTTTATGCCGTATATACAAAAATTTATATTTAATTATCCTAAAATTCAATTTAAAGTTACATCATATATACTAATTATTTTTATGATATTTAATATATCTATTACAAGTATTGCATTATATAGAAAAAAGCAAAGATATTTTAATGTTCCTCCACAAAATATTTTATCCAAAATAGTTGACAAGTATTATCCTGATTCAAAAATAAATTCAATTTTTGAAAATCAAAAAATAGTATATGATAAAGTAAAATAGTGCTCATCTACTAAACATATATTACATTGACAATAACAATTTACCATGTTATAATTATGTTATTCGAATACACAACCTAAACTTTAATAAGAAAGGATAATCATTATGCAGACTGTAAATTTTACAAAAGATTACTTTGATTTTATTCAGAAAAATACGCTTCTTACATTGGAACAAGCACAGTGGTTTACACAAAATGAAGGTTTCATTCCACTTCCAAGAAAATGTAACAAAAAAAATATATATGTTATATTTTCTGAAAGACATCCACATTTTTTTCTCACATTTAAAGAGAAAAAAATTAAACAATATAGAATTTCAAAAGTTTCAGTTGAATCAAAACCAACTTGGGCATCTTTTGAGGAGTATATCATTGTAGTTGAACTTGAAAAGTCAAAATTTAACACACATTACTATTTTGATTCATTTTATGGTACAAAGATTATACATAAAACAAAGCTTCCGAAAGCATTTTCAAATTCAAAAATTAAAGTACATATATAAAGTACGCTTTAAATAACTTTAAAAGACTTGGATTATTTTCCAAGTCTTTTTTCTATTAGTTTTTGAAGAATTTGAACAGCATTAGTTGCCGCTCCTTTTCTAATATTGTCAGCCACACACCACATATTTATTCCGCTCTTTACGCTATAATCCCTTCTTATTCTTCCAACAAAAACTTCATCTTTTCCATCTACAAATGTTTGAAGAGGATATATTTCCTTCTTAGGATCATCTAGTAATACTATCATTTCTTCTCTACATAAATTTTGTTTTAACTCTTGCATATCAAATTCTTCTTCAAATTCTACATTTATACTTTCTCCATGACAATTTAAAACAGGAACTCTTACGCACGTAGCAGTTATATTTAAGTCTTTTATACCAAGTATTTTTCGTGTTTCCTCAATCATCTTCATCTCTTCTTTAGTATAATCATTTTCTAAAAATACGTCTATTTGAGGAATACAATTATTACGAATTGAATACTTAAATTTATTTTTAGTATTATTTTTTAAATCTTCAATTCCACTTAATCCAGCACCAGATACAGCCTGATAAGTAGAATACACAATTCTTTTTATTTTATAATATTTATTTAATATATTAAGTGGTATAACAGCCTGAATTGTAGAACAATTTGGATTAGCAATTATCCCGTTATTTTCATATGCTCTTTCAATATTTACCTCAGGTACAACAAGTGGAACATCATCCTTCATCCTAAACGCACTACTATTATCAATTACAGTACATCCATTTTTTGCCGCAATAGGTGAAAATTTTTTACTTATTTGTCCCCCTGCTGAAAACAAAGCATAGTCAAATCTTTTATTATCAAAAGATTTATCTGTTAACTCCTCAATTTCATATTCTTTATTCATAAACTTTATCTTTTTACCCTTAGATTTACTTGAAGCTAAAAGAACATATTCATCTATATTTAAATTTCTTTCTTCCAAAACTTTAAGAAACGTCCTACCAACTACTCCTGTAGCACCAACTATTGCACATCTTATCATAAAAAAGTCACCTCTAGTAAACAATATACTAGAGATAACCTTCATTTATGAATATTTTAATGCAAAATACGTCAAATTATATACTAACTGTTATTATCTATTGTATCTGGTTTTATATATTCAAAAGTCCTAATTCCTTTTTTATTCATACTCATATTCATATTAAGTACATCGTTAGAAGTTAATGTAAAGTATTCTCCTTCATAATCTCCAAAATCAAAGAAGATCTTTCTAGCTCTTGGGAAACCATACACATAACATACAACTTGTCCATCTTTTAGAAATACAAGTTGATTCATTCCTTTATTTGTAGCTTTTGTTATCTTATCCCATTTATATCCAACAACTTCATATATTTTTTCAATAGATACATCTGGTTTAAAGGTATAAAGTGTATCCCACTCAAATGGTATATCCTCTCTAATATCTCCAACGTATACGCTTTCACCTTTTTTTATTTCATATTTGCATAAATTCCTATTTAATTTATCTGCATTTTTAGACCAAATATCCGCAAAAAACATTCTGTATATTACAAAAGTAATTGAACCAATTAACAAAATAATACCACAGATTAAAAATATAATATCATTTTTCTTCATTTTAACCACCTTTATATATTTACCTTTAATCCTTTTTTAATAAACTCATCATGTTTTTCTTGTAAGCTTCAACTCCTGGTTGATCAAAAGGATTTACTCCTAACATATATCCACTTATTGCACATGCTTTTTCAAAGAAAAATATAAGCTGACCAACATTATATTCTGATACATCTTCCATATTTATTACCATAACCGGTACACCACCATCTACATGAGCTTTTAATGTACCAAGATAAGCCTGTTTATTTATATGATCAATTTCTTTTCCAGATAGATAATTTAGATTATCATCATCTTCACTATATTCTGGGAATTTTATAAATGTTCTATCAATTTCCACATTTATCACAGTTTCAAATATATTCCTTGTTCCCTGTTGTATAAATTGTCCCATTGAATGAAGGTCAGTTGTAAAATTAACTCCAGCTGGAAAAATTCCTTTATTTTCTTTTCCCTCACTCTCACCAAATAGTTGTTTATACCATTCGATAAAATACCTAAATGATGGCTCATAGCTTGCAAGTAATTCGATCGTTTTTCCTTTTTGATATAGGACATTACGAATAATTGCATATTTGTAACAATCATTAGCCTTAATATTTCTTTGATTAAACACATGAGAAGCAAATAACGCTCCATCTAGTATATCATCTATGTCAATATTTGCAACTGCCATAGGAAGAAGTCCTACAGGAGTAAGCACTGAATATCTTCCTCCAACATTATCAGGGATTACAAACATTTCATATTCATTTTTAACTGCAATGTCATGTAATACACCTTTATTTGCATCAGTTGTAACATATATTCTTTGTGCTGCTCCTCTTATTCCATATTTTTCTTCTAAAAACATCCTAAGTATTCTAAATGACATTGCTGGTTCTAAAGTAGTACCAGATTTAGATATTACATTTATTGCGACATCTTTATCTTTTATATATTCAATTAAATCATATATATACTTTGCACTCATATTATTACCTGCAAAAATAATCTGTGGATGTTTTCTATCATTTAATGACTCCATATTTGAAAACTGGCTACTAAATAAATCGATTACAGCTTTTGCTCCTAAATATGATCCACCAATTCCAACAACGATAAATACATCTGCTTGTTTTTTTATTCTATCTGCCGCATTTTTTATTCTATCTATTTCTTCGTCATTTCTATTTTCAGGTAATTTAAGCCATCCTAACATATTTCTGCCCATTCCACTTTTGTTTTCTAGCATATCATGAGCTTCATAAGCTTTTTGTTCTAGTAGCTCTTGTTCCTCTTTACTTACATAGGGAGCAATTCCTTTAATATCTAAAGATATTGATTTCATAACCTACCTCCTATACATATTTTTCCGTTAGTTTTTTTACAATTTCTTTTGCTTTTTCCATGTTTTCTTCAAATGATTTTTCATCTAATTCTAAAATATTTTTAGATAATACTAAGTCCATAGCTTCTGCTAATTTTTTCATATCATCTTCTTTTAATCCCTTAGTTGTGCATGCTGCAGTTCCAACTCTTATACCACTTGTTACAAAAGGACTTTCAGGATCATTTGGAACAGCATTTTTATTTACCGTTATATTTACACTATGAAGTAAATTTTCAGCTTCTTTCCCTGTCATTTTTTTATTTACAAGATTAATAAGCATTAAATGGTTATCTGTACCACCTGATACTAAATTATATCCTCTTTTTAATAGCTCATCTGCAAGAGTTTTACAATTTAATACAACTTGATGTATATATTCTTTGAATGAAGGATCTAAAGCTTCTTTAAAACAAATTGCTTTTGCTGCAATAATATGTTCAAGTGGTCCTCCTTGAATTCCTGGAAATATAGTTTTATCTATTTGTTTTGCATATTTCTCTTTGCAAAGTATTAATCCACCACGTGGCCCTCTAAGAGTTTTATGTGTTGTAGATGTAACAAAATCTGCATATGGCACTGGTGACATATGTTCTCCAGTACAAACAAGTCCTGCAATATGTGCCATATCCACCATAAGATAAGCACCTACTTCATCGGCAATTTCTCTAAATTTAGCAAAATCTATTTTCCTAGGATAAGCACTTGCACCTGCAATTATCATTTTAGGCTTACATTCTCTTGCTTTATTTAATACATCTTCATAATCAATATACCCATCTTCTGTTATACCATATGAAATAATGTTATATAACTTACCAGAAAAATTTACAGGACTTCCATGAGTTAAATGCCCACCATTTGAAAGATCCATTCCCATTACTGTATCACCAGGTTTTAACATTGCCATATATATAGCCATATTAGCCTGACTTCCACTATGTGGTTGAACATTTGCATGTTCTGCTTTAAATAACTCTTTAGCTCTTTTTATTGCAAGAGTTTCAATTTTATCAACATTTTCACAACCACCATAATATCTTTTTCCTGAATATCCTTCAGCATATTTATTCGTAAGTATTGAACCCATAGCTTCTAATACTGCTTTACTTACAAAATTTTCTGAAGCAATAAGTTCTATGTTATTTTCTTGCCTTTTTTTCTCATCATTTATATAATTAAAAATTTCTATATCTTCTTTTTCGATACTATCCAAAATATCACCCCATTTTCATTATCAATAATATCATAATTTATGTTATTTTTCAATAAAGATATATTTATTATTGAAAAAATACAAAAAATAATATATTATAGTATATGATTTATAAGTTATATTATTATCTTTAAGGAGGAAGAGTATGAATAACAAAATATATACAAATTTAAATGATTGTATAAATGACGTTTTAAGTCTTAGTAGTAATTATGCATGTGAAGGTGTAGAAAAAAACATAGGAGGGCCATTTGGTGCAGGGATTATTCAGAAATTAGATAATGGATACAAAATAATTTGTATTGAAAGAAATACTGTTATTTCCTCAAAAGATGCAACAAGTCATGCTGAGGTAAATGCAATACGAAAAGCTAGTAAAATTCTTGATAGATATAATTTAGAAGATTGTATTTTAGTTACAACTGCAAAGAGTTGTCCTATGTGTCTTTCAGCTAGCTGTTGGGCAAATATTCCAGTTATCTATTATAGTGTAGATTATAGCGAGGCTACTGCAAGTGGCTTTAGAGATGATGCAATTGCAGAATATATTAAAGGAAATAATACAGATTTAATAAACGAAGTACAAGTAAAAAATGATATATGCTGCAAACCTTTTAAAATTTGGAACGATAAAAAAGATAAAATGCAATATTAATATAGATTATAACTTTTTAAAATAAATTCCCAGTAACTAATAATAGTTTCTGGGAATTTTTAATATTTCTGTTACTTTATTTCATCAAGCAGCATACATCTTAAATATTCGGGCCTATTTAATTTTACCAGTTTTTGGTTGTAAACTTTTACCTCATCTACAGCTATGCCCATACATTCTTCCAGCCAATATGCAACCAAATGTCTATGGCAAAATTCATTTTCTTTTTCATAGCATAAAAGTATTTTTCCATCTAAATCACTATATACCTTAATAGGATCCAAAATTTTTAGCACCCTGTTATAGTATTCATGAATGTAAAATCTAGTATTTTCCTTTTCTGGTATTTTACCTTTATTATCTTTCCATTTTCTAAAGAAATCGTACTTTGGTGCAAGAGAAGAATATGCATTGCCATAAAATCCTGCATTTTTTCCTCTGTCACCTGAAATTGATACACATATATCACCTTTACAATTTAAATAACAGCCAGTATAAAGCATAAAATTTCATCCTTCCCTAGCAAATATATTTAAAACTATTATACTAACTTTCTTGTATATTTTCAAGTATATTTTTTAAATTTTGATACTCACTATAGATAGCTTCATTTGCATATTTTTCCCATTCATCTTTTTGATCATTTAAAAGATAATTTCTCATTTTTGTTGCAGATATATTAAAACAATTTCTATCAACTAAAACCTCTGTTATATTTTTTACAGTATTTTTATCAAAACATTTAAAGATATCTTTATCTTTTCCGTAAATAATACACTCGGGCCTTTTACCTAAAACTTGTGTTGCTTTATTTAAAACATACTCTCCCCACTTTGGAGACAAATCATCTTTATTCTCTAAGTCCTTTAGTGGTTTTATTATAACATTTCCCTTTTTTATATCTTCTTTGTAAATCATTTCAATTAATTTTTTTCTATATTCATAATCGTATGGATTCCTAGAAGATGTTTTTTCTCCAGCTGATCCAACAAATATAAGTAAAGTATCACACAAACTTCTACCAATATTTATTATTTTTTCATGTCCATTATGTATATGTTGAAATCTTCCAACTATTATTCCTGTATTAAATACCTTCATTTTTTCCTCCAATTAAATTTTTAATTATTATACCACTTAAAGATTTTTAAGTAAATAACAAAATGCAATAAATTAACATATAATGAAATGGGAGGTAATAAAATGAATGATTTAAAAGTTGTAATCGATGCTGGTCACGGTGGTACAGACCCTGGTGCTGTTTCAAATGGGGTAAATGAAAAAGATTTAAACCTTATGATAGCAAAATATATGCTTGAAAGATTTTTAGAAGCAGGTGTACCTGCAACACTTATTCGTACTACTGATGAAACAATATCCCCAACAGAAAGAGTAAAAAGAATTCTTGAAGCTTATGGCAATAACCCAAATGTAGTAGTAATTTCCAATCATATAAATTCTAGTGATACACCAAATGCGGAAGGTGCAGAAGTAATTTATGCACTAAGAAATACAGATAAACTTGCAACAAACATATTAAATTCACTTGAAAAAGCAGGTCAAAAAGTAAGAACAGTATATCAAAGACGACTTCCAAGTAATCCAAACAAAGATTATTATTTTATACATAGAGATACTGGTTCAACACAACCTGTAATTGTAGAGTATGGATATATAAATAGTCCTGCAGATTTAAAAAGAATTCAAGATAATTACAAAAAATATGTAAATGCCGTTGTAAGTGGTGTACTTGAAACTTTTGGAATAAATCAAAATATAGTAACTCCAGAAAAAAAAGAAAATTCAAATACATATACTGTAAAAGCTGGCGATACTCTTTGGAATATAGCAAGAAAATATAACACTACTGTTGAAGAACTTATGAAATTAAATAATTTAAAAAATGATTTATTAAGCATAGGTACAGTTCTAACTATTCCTGAAATAAGTCAATCAACAAGTACAAATAGGTATACTGTAAAAGCTGGTGATACTCTTTGGAATATATCAAAAAGATACAATACCACTGTTGAAGAACTTATGATGTTAAATAACTTATCAAATGATTTAATTATGATAGGCCAAGAATTAATTCTTCCGAATACCAATGTACATATTGTAAAAGCTGGTGACACACTTTGGAATATTGCCAAAAGACATAATACGACAGTTGAAAATTTAATGAAAATAAACAATCTTTCTAGCGATCTAATTAAAATCGGTCAAGTTATTAGGTTATAGCGGTAAATTTATATTAAATTTTTTAGATATAGAAAATCCTTGTAATTCAGTTACATAAACTGTTACAAGGATTTTATTATTATAAATGGTGCACCATCAGGGACTCGAACCCTGGACAAATTGCTTAAGAGGCAACTGCTCTACCAACTGAGCTAATGGTACATCCACATCTAAAATTATACTATTTTTTATTAATGTTGTCAATAGTTTTTTTATAAATTTAACACAAAAGCAGCCTAGTTAAATACTAGACTGTTTCATTTATTTATCCTTTTTTAATTCTTCAAATCTCTTAATCTTCATTGTTGTAGTTTTAACAAATGGTTCATGTTTAATTTCTAATTTTTTTATTGATTTATACGGTGCCATAGTTTTATTTACTTTCTTTATGTCTTCCCATATCATACTGTATAATTCATCGTCAGTAGGTCTTTTAGAAGCATATTTTTCTTCTATATACTCTTCATTTAAAGTAACTTTACATGATACTACTAAATCTTTTCCTGTACCATTTTCACTTTTTCCATAAACCATTGATTCATCTACAAGTGGTATTTTATTTACAAGTTGTTCTATCTCTTCTGGGAAAATATTTTTTCCATTTGGAGTAACTATAACATTCTTGTTTCTACCTGCAATAACTAAATTTCCTTTTAAATCAAAATAGCCTAAATCTCCTGTATAGAACCAACCTTTTTTTAGAGCTTTTTTAGTTTCAGATTCATTCTCGTAATATCCCATAAAGACATTATCACCACGTATAATAATTTCACCAACATTGCTATTTTCATCTTCATTTGCACTTAAATCAATCCTTATTTCATCACCATAAACTGCTTTTCCAACTGTACCTGGTTCTCTATCGTTAAGTCTATTTCCTGCAGCAAGTGGAGCAGTTTCAGTAAGGCCATATCCCTGTAAAAACTTAAATCCAAATCTCTCCATTTTTTTATGAACTTCTTTATCAAGAGGTGCTCCTCCACAGAAGAAATATTTTAAATTGCCACCTAAATTCTTTTGTACCTCTTTAAACACACTTCTTCTTAAGTCAATTCCTACTTTACTAAGTCCTGTAGTAATTCCACCCATAAAATTAACAAGCTTTGTTTTTCCTTGTTTCTCAATTGTCTTTTCAATTCTAGCTGCCATTTTCTCTACTAATTCTGGTACAACAACCATAAAATCAGGTTTAATTTCTTGTAAATTTTTAACTATATATTTTAATCCTTCACAAATTGCAATTGTACCACCAACACTTGTCATGAACAAATATGATAATGTAAATTCTAAAGTATGATGAAGTGGTAAAACTGAAAGACAAGTATATTTTCCAAACATTGGAACAATATCATAACATGAATATATATCAGCACAAATATTCTTGTGTGATAACATTACACCTTTTGATGCAGCAGTAGTTCCTGAAGTAAACACCAATATACTAAATGCTTCTCTATCAATTTTTGCATCAATATACTCCATTTCACCTGTATCAACTAACTCTTTTCCTTCTTCTATAAGCTGGCTATATGAATAACTTTCGTCATCACTTTTTTCTTTTGACATTTCAATATATATCATATCTTTTGGAAGTTTATTTTTTATACTTTCAATAACTTCTTTTCTTCTACTAGAGTATACGATACATTTTGATTTAGATCTCTTTAATAAATTAAGTACTTCGTTTCCAGGTAATTCCTTATCAAGTGGTACAATAACACCAACACCACAAACAACTGCAAGATATGTTTCATACCATCTCGAACTATTTTCTCCAATTACAGCTACTTTCTCACCACTTAAGTTAAATTTCTTTAACATTATCGTTCCTAAAGCATTAATATTTTCTTTAAGCTCTGAGTAGCTTTTATTTTTAAATTCTTTTGAGTTATCCTCTTTTTCTATAAATGCTGTTTTATTTGCATATTTATCAAATCTTATATTTAACAAATCCTTTAAAGAATACATTATTTTTTCCTGTTCCATAAAACTCCTCCTAAAAAGTATAACTAAATTATATATTTATTTTATTACAATGTCAAGATACAAAAAGATATATCAATTGACTTTTTATGTAAAATATGTTATAATATTAGTATGTAAAAAATAAAAAATTTGCTAAATTTAGTAAATATTTAAATTGTTTAAACTATAGACAAGTTATATAACAAAAATATAACCCCCACCTTAAGTTTATTTAATCAATTTATTTTACTAATTTAGCTCTAAGCTCAGGGGAGGGCTTTACAATGAAAGAAACTATAAAATCTATTATAGCATGTATTTTTTTTTCATGCTTTACATACATACTTTTGCAAATATGTGTGTTAACAGAATCAGGTCAGTTCGAGAAATTGCCTAAGTTCTGCATAGCGTTTGGTCTTTTTTCTATATTCCTTCCACTAATTGCTAACTACAATGATAAAAAAGATGCTAAGGCAAAAACAAAGGCTAAAGCTATGGCAAAAGCTAAAGCAAAGGCTAAAGCTATGGCAAAAGCTAAAGCAAAGGCTAAAGCTGAAGCTATAGCTAAAGAAGAATCCCGCAAAAGACGAGATGAAATAATAGACAGCTTATATCGTAGTTACGTATATGACCTTTGCGAAAAGGCAATGGAGCCCTACAGAAAACAGCCCCCTCATGATTAATGAGGGGAGCTTTTTTATACCTTATGCCAATCTTCTATATCGTCAGGACTTGTATCTTCAGACTGCTCAACCTTTAAAACTTGCTTTGGTTTTTGAATAGCCCTTTCAATTAAGGTATTTGCTTTGTTAACTATATCAGGAATTATATCTACCAATTTATCAACTGAAGTTGTTCCATTTACATTTAAAAGCTTTATCTGACCGTCTTTTACTGTTAAAAATGCAACTGGTGATATATTTACACCGGCTCCACTACCACCACCAAAAGGAAGTTTAGCATTTTCTGAAAATTTATTTAATTTGTTTGTATTAAATTCACTACCTCCTGCAGCAAAACCAAAACATACTTTAGATACAGGTATAATTACTGTACCATCTGGTGAAGTTACCATATCACCTACAATTGTATTAACATCTACCATGCTTTCAAGTGAAGTCATAGCTGTCATCATTAAATTTTCTATTGGATGTTTTTGATCTGACATTTTTCTTTTCCACCTTTCTTAACTTAAATATTATTTTTATTATTATATAAATAATATTTGCAAGTTGAAGGTGAATTATACTATCTATTTTTATATTATATACTTCTCCACTAATATATGTTTTGTATCTTGTATTTTCTAAGTTAAATCTATTTATATTATTAGCTATAAACATATTTATTGCAACATTAATTAAAGTGGATATATATGCATTTAAAATTGTATTTATTAAATTTATACCTAAATCTAATTTTAGTTTCTTTACATATATGCTATTAATAAAATTCTTTATATCTTTTGAATTTAGCAAAGCTTTATTTATTTTTTCTCCAGTTACTGCTTTATCTAGCGCATTAAAAACTGAATTTATAACCATTTCAAGAGGATCATTAGAAACATTTTTATATAATTTTTTATCATCATTTTTCTTTTTATTTTTATTTAAATCTTTTTTATATACTAAAATAAATCCTAATAATTTTATTTTCAAATGATGTTTTTCTTTTACAGTTTCACTTTTGTACTTTTTTAATTTATTAAAAGTAGGTACTATTTCATGCTTTATATCAATTTTTATTGGAAAAACAAAAAGCATTATAAATAATAATAAAATAATAATAGCTACAGTATATATAATCCACATTATTTACCACCCAGTATTATTATTTACAATATGGTAAATTTTATACAATTGACACGCGTTCAGTATTATGGTATAATATGACTACAAAAAAATATAAAAATTTAACTCTAAACTAGGAGGATTATAATGAACGAAAATATAATTTTTGCTTTAGACACTTTCACTTATATTGCAGTAAGTATTGCACTTGCATGGGTTACTTCTCAAGCATTTAAAACACTACTTAAAATTGCAATTACAAAGAATAAAAATCCACGGAATATAATAAAACAATTCTTTTCTGATGGTGATTTTCCATCATCTCATACAGCGGTTTCGGTTACTGGATGCATCGTTATTACACCAATAATGTACGAAGCTATTTATAACGCTACAAGCCAAACAGAAATTTTAGTTTGCATAGCTGCTGAAGTTGTCTTGCTATTATGGACTGCAATGACAATTAGAGATGCTCTAGGCATTAGGATGAGTGTGCAGAACAATGCTCAAGTTACACATAGTCTTCTTAAAGAAACTAAAAAACATTGTATTGTAACTGATTCTCTACAAGAATTTTGGAATGATCTTGGTGATAAGCTTAATATCAAAACCGGTCATATGCCACACGAAGTAATTGGCGGTTTAATTCTTGCATTAATATTTGGTATAGGAGCAAATTCTATCAGGACAGAAAATTGGGTAGTATTTATCATTGATATAATAATCTCTATTATATACTTTCTCCTTTCATATCTTTTCTTATCCAAAAAGATTGATTTACCAAAATTTATAGCTAAACTTTGGTAAGGGAGGAGTAATAAAAAATGATCTCATTGATTGTTACTCTTATATTAGCTATCTTACTATTTAAGCTCTTGTTTAAAGTTACTTCATGTTTTATACAAGCGTTAGTAACTATAGTTGATATTATACTCTGGATAATTTTTATTTTTATTTTATTGTTTTTATTGTTTTAAGTAAGGCCATTCGCTTCCAGGAATGGCCTTTTCTTAATCGTTATATTCCATTTGATATCCAATAATATCTAAATATTCTCCATCTTGAAGTCCAAGTTCTCTTGCCTTATCCATAACTCCCATTTTATTCAATACTCTTTGCATGTATTGTCTTGATTCCACATCAAATATATTAACTTTACTCATTAGTCTTTCTATAGGAGCACCAGTAACGTAGTATGTATCATTTTTCTTTTCTACATGCCACTCTTGATCTACTAATTCATCCTCTTCCTCTTTAATTACTTCAACAATATCTTCTTTTGGAATTTTCTTTAACTCTTCAGATACATAGTTTAGTAAATCATCTAATCCAATTTTAGTTGCAGCTGAAATTTTAAATAATTTTAACCCTTCTTTTTTACAAAGCATTTCTAAATCTTTAAGATAGCCTTCATCACTTAAACTATCCATTTTATTGGCAACAACAATTTGTTTTTTTGAGGCAAGTTTTTGACTATATTTTTTAAGCTCATTATTTATTAATTTAAAATCATCTACTGGGATTCTTCCTTCACTTCCTGTAATATCAATTACATGCAATAAAAGTCTAGTTCTTTCAATATGCTTTAAGAACTTAAATCCAAGACCTACGCCCTCACTTGCATCCTCTATAATTCCAGGAATATCAGCCATCACAAAGGTATCTCCACTTTTAGTTTTAACAACTCCTAAAGCTGGTTCAAGTGTAGTAAAATGGTAATTTGCAATTTTAGGTTTTGCAGATGATACAGTTGAAATTATTGTTGATTTACCAACATTTGGAAAACCAATAAGCCCAACATCAGCAAGCATTTTTAGTTCAAGTTCAAGATTTCTTTCTACACCTTTATGGCCTGCCTCAGAAAAATTTGGAACTTGTCTTGTAGGAGTTGCAAAATTCATATTGCCTTTTCCACCTTTTCCACCTTTAGCCACTAAAAACACATCATCTTTTTTTGATAAATCAGCAATTACAATATCCTTATCTACATCTCTTACTATTGTACCAAGTGGTACACTTATATACAAGTCTTGACCTGATTTTCCAGTTTTTCTTGCACCATCACCGTTTTTACCATCTTCTGCCCTAAATTCTTTTTTATATTTAAAATCAAGTAGCGTTGATGTATTTGAATCAACTTTTAAATATATATTTCCACCTTTTCCACCATCACCACCATCTGGACCACCAGCAGCAATATATTTTTCCCTTCTAAAACTTGTTGCACCATTACCACCATTTCCAGCTTTTACTTTTATTTTTACATAATCAATTACCATCTAAATTCTCCTTTTACTCAAAATAGTCTATTTTCATTGCTTTCTTTACCTTTTTCATTGTCTCACTAGCTTTATATCTAGCTTTTTTTATTCCGTTTTTTAAAACATCGTCTATAATTTCAGGATGCTCCTCATAATATTTTCTTTTTTCTCTTATTGGTCTTAAGTACTCACATATATTTTTAGCAAGTTCTTTTTTACAAGCAACGCAACCTCTTTTTCCCTTTTTACATTCTTCAAATATACACTCTTTATCTTTTTGACTAAACATCTTATGATAGTATCCTACCATACACACTTCAGGATTTGCCGGATCGTCTTTCCTTATTTTTGAAGTATCTGTTAAAGCTCCCATAACTTTTCTATTTATTTCCTCTTCGCTATCAGACAAATATATTGCATTACCTAAGCTTTTACCCATTTTGGCGTTTCCATCTAGTCCTTTTACTCTAGCCATCTTTCCAACTAAAGCTTCGGGTTCAACTAAAGTCTCACCATAAATAGCGTTAAATTTTCTAACAATTTCTCTTGTTTGCTCAATCATTGGAAGTTGATCCTCTCCAACAGGAATCAAATGTGCTCCAAACGCAGTAATATCAGCAGATTGACTTACTGGATATCCTAAGAATCCATAAGTTATACTCTCACCGTTATTTCCAAAAAGTTCCTTTTTTTGGGCTATTTCTGTTTTTACTGTTGGATTTCTCTCTAGTCTTGCAACAGTTACAAGATTTGAATAGAAAACTGTAAGTTCTGCAATTTCAGGAACCATTGATTGAATAAATACTGTTGTTTTTTGTGGATCAATTCCACAAGATAAATAATCAATGCAAAGTTGTTTTACAGAATTTCTAACCTTTTCTGGATTATTAAAGTTATCTGTTAAAGCTTGAACATCTGCAATCATTATATATTGTTCATAATCATCTTGAAGTTTTACTCTATTTTGTAATGAACCAAAATAGTGACCTATATGAAGTCTTCCAGTTGGTCTATCACCTGTTAAAATTATCTTTTTTTCTTCCATTATCATCACCTAATTTACTAAACATTATACATAATATTATACAATAAATGCTTAAAAAAAGCTAGTATCAATATAATTTTATTTAAATATTATGTCTATATTAATTACTTTTTTACTAAATTTACTAATTTTTCTCTTTTTTTTGACATAATTATTGACTTTATAACACAAAGCATTATATAATAAATATAGTAGGATAGTATATAAATATATGATTATACATTTATACTACTTTAAGTTTTTTCTTATTTTTTATTCAAATCCAAATACTTTTTAGTATTTAATTTTTAATGGAGGAATTCTTATGAAAAATAAACCAGCTAGCATTACTTATGAAATATCTTGCCTTCACTCAGGCGTAACTGGTTCATCAATTATCTTAATGATACATTTTCCAAATGGAGATACTAGGCATATTCTTATCGATTGTGGAATGTATCAAGAGTTTGAATATAACAAATACAATTTTGATTTTCCAACTCAGTTTCATCCTGAAAATATTGATTATGTTTTTTTGACACATACTCATATAGATCATTGTGGAAGATTGCCGCTTTTGGTAAAGAAAGGGTATTATAACAATATCTATTGCACAAATGTTGCCAAAAGACTTCTTTGGCCAGCCCTTTTTGACTGTGCAAAGATATTGGATTATGAGTCTAGGAAGCTCAAAACATTTGTTGAACCTCTTTATGAATTAGAAGATGTAAAGAGAACTTTAAACAGATGTAGGGGATTAAATTACAATAATACCTTTAGTCTTGATGACAACTTGAATGTAACATTACTTGGTAATGCACATTTAATGGGTGCTGCTATGGTTCTTCTTCAGGTAAGTTATCCATGTTGTGAAACCATTAATTTACTTTTTACTGGTGACTATAATGTGAATAATTTATTCCAGGATATACCGGGCATTCCTAAATGGGTAAAAAATCTCAAGCTCATTGTTTTTCAGGAGTCAACATATGGCGATTCCACAACAGGATCAATTAATTACACATATGATGACACACTTCTTTCTCTTATTAATGAGAATAAAACAGTAGTTTCCCCTGTTATAGCTTGTGAAAGAGCTGAACAGGTTCTCTTAAAGTTAAAAAAATTACAGGATGAAAACCTTCTGTCAAAGTCGGTACCAATATATCTTGCAGGTTCTCTTGCAATTGAGTATTTTAAAATATTCATAGAAGAATCAAAGGTTGATTTCATACCTGAGAACCTCATATTAGTAAGTACATCAAATCATTTGAGTTTAGTTTCTGAAATGATTGGTACAAAAGATATATTAATTATTGATGAAATTCCGGGAGATGTTTTGCAATCAACTACTCCAAAAATCATATTAACCACATCCGGTATGGCAGATAAAGGAAAAGCACCGTATTATCTTTCTAGGCTCGTTCACCGGGAGGATGTTGCAATACTTTTTACTTGTTATTTGCCATCAAGTACATTAGGCTACACTTTAAAAAATGCCAAAAAGGGTCAGGACCATACTTTTAACATTTATGGAGTAAAAGTAAAGACTCAAATAAACTGTGATATATTTTGTTGCAATGAATTTTCCTCACATGCAAAAGCTGATCAGTTACTTGATTTTTTACGTATCTTTCCTAATCTTGTTGGTGTATTTGTAAATCACGGAGAAATTAAGACAAAAGAGATTTACTCTGAAATGATTGAAAAAGAATTAGAGCCAATGTTTGTAGAAATACTCGATAGAAGTGTCTTCTACTCTATGTCTGAATTTGATATAATAAAAATAGCCTGTTCTAAGTACTCCACTATTGAAGAATTAAAACAAATTTCAAGAAAAGAGCGCAAGGATAGAAAAATCATTTCTAAAAAATCTAAACCTAAATACAAAAACAAAACTACTCAAAAGATTAGAATACCTAGCATTTCATTTAGTTAACCCAATTATAAAAATCAATCACATTAATTTGTGATTGATTTTTTTATATAATGATAATTTTACACTATATACTAAAATTTGTAAAAAAAACAGATACATATAAATGTACCCGCTTTTTATATTTACTTTGTTTCCTCTACAGGATAAACGCTAGCCTTAGTTTTTGTTCTACCTTTTCTTTCAAATTTTAATACACCATCAATTTTTGAATAAAGTGTATCATCTTTACCAAGCCCTACGTTTGTACCTGGATGTATTTTAGTTCCTCTTTGTCTATAGATAATATTTCCAGCTAAAACAAATTGTCCGTCTGCTCTTTTAGCACCAAGTCTTTTAGACTCACTGTCTCTTCCATTTTTAGATGAGCTCGCACCTTTTTTATGTGCCATTTAAAATCACTCCTTTACGCTTCAATTTTTATTTCTTGTTTATTATTTAGTTTCTTCTTTTTTAGTTGTTGTTTTCTTTGCAGCAGTTGTAGTCTTCTTAGCAGTTGTTTTCTTAACTTCTTTCTTTTCTACTTCCTTTTTTTCTGCTGTATCTTCTTTTTTAGCTTTATCAGCTGTTGTTGTAATTTTTTCTATTTGAATTTTTGTATATGGTTGTCTGTGTCCTCTCATTTTTCTTTCATTTTTCTTAGCTTTATATTTAAATACTAAGATTTTTTTAGACTTACCATGACCAATAACAGTAGCCTTAACTTTAGCTCCTTTTACAGTATCAGTTCCAACAGTAACTTTTTTACCATCAGATAAGAATAATACTTTATCGAAAGTGATTTCTTTTCCTTCTTCAACTTCGTCCATTCTATCAACGAATACAATATCACCTTCTTGTACCTTGTACTGTTTTCCTCTAATTTCAACAATTGCGTACATTTAACTTCCTCCTTCTAACTTACTTGTTCTCGCCAATTAAGGTAGCAATACGCTTTTAAACCTGTTCTGTGCGGAATACCTAAATATTTTAACATTATTTTTACTATTTGTCAAGGAATTCTTTGAATTTAAGATATGCTTTTTCAAAAACATTGTTTAATTCATCTAATTCATCTTTTGAAAATTTAGATAAAACAAAAGATATTACCTCTTGATTTTCTTTCTTTAATCCTCCAGTACCAATTCTAAGTCTTGGAATATCTTTAGTGGCTAACTTGTTTACAATATCTTTCATTCCATTATGAGTTCCTGCACTTCCACTATCTCTATATCTAACACTTTCAAACGGAATATCAAAATCATCATAAATAACTAGTATATCATTATTATCAACTTTATACCAATTTTTTAGTTTAATAACTGCATCACCGCTTAAATTCATATATGTTTGAGGTTTAGCTAAAATCACTTTTTCATTATCTATATTTCCTTCAATAATTTTACTGTTCTTAAAAGTTTTAAATTCTCCACCTAAATAATTTTTATTTAAAAAATCTAAAAACATAAATCCTAAATTATGCTTTGTATTTTCATATTCTTTTCCTGGATTACCAAGTCCAACTATTATTTTCATATTTCACATTCTCCTACTTTAATATTTTAATATTTAATAAGTACAAAAAACTTCAAAAGACTTGAAATTTTTATACATTTATTGTATATTATATATGAATTAGTTTTATAAGTCAAATAGTTTTATAACCTTATGAAAGGGTGATATATTTTGGTAGAAAATCTATTTAAAAAATTACATATAAAAACAAATCCAAATAAGATAATGACAATATTGCTGTATGCGATTACAGTTATTCTTGTTTTTATGTCGATATCTAGAATGCTTGGATTTTTAGTTGGAGATGCGAGAATTGAAAATAAAATATCTCCATATCTTTATGCTATATTTTTAACAATTCCACCTCTGGCATTTTCATTTTTTGTAAATTCTGGAATTCCTAAAAATGATAGACAAAAAGTTAAATTTTATATAGTAACATGTATTCTTTTTGGTGTTGTTTTGGGTGGTATGGCATGTACATGGATAAATCAAGGCTTTTGGTGGTTATTACAAAGGTTCCCAAATTATAACACTGTAAAAATGTATTTTCCTGAACTTTTTGCCCCAGCAATAAAAACAGCATGCTTTGCAGTACCTTTTGTTGCAATATTTAATATAATTGATTACTTTTTACTTATTTTAAGGGATGAAGACCTTCCAAAATCTATTGCTGGATTTTGTGGACTATCTCTTACAGGTGGAAGTAAAGATAATGGAATGTTTACATGCGAAACAATCATATGTAATGAAAAAGATTCAGCTATCCCTATAGTTGTTCCTGAGAAAAAAAGATATGAGGGTACTCTTGTACAAGGTGCTACTGGTACAGGTAAAACAGCAACTGTTCTACTACCAATGAGTGCATTAGACCTAGAAAGAAAATATTTCTTTAGAGAATACTCTAAAAAGATAGGCTATTCAATGTTAAAAAAAGGTATAGCATATATGAATGGTCCATTTAATAACGAATATATAAATAGAAACTTTTCTCTTTCTTACCTAAGACCAAAACGTGGCATGGAAGATGAATTTATGGAAAATGTAAAACCTGTAGTTCAATTCAAAGATAATGCAACAGGAAATATTACATATAAAGATATTGGTATTACAATCGTTGAAAATGACGGTAAATTTATTTCAGATTTTATTGGAGTTGCAAAGAACTTTGACATAGATGTTTTATCTATTGATCCAATAAATCCTGAAACATTAAGTATTAATCCTTTTGCTATTGAAGATCCTGCAAAAGTTGCTTCAATAGTTGCAGATGTTTTAAACTCAATGTATGAATCACAAGGTGGTGGTGGTGCCGGAGATCCATTCTTTACACAAGTTACAATAGATGCATTCCAAAACTTATCAATTCTACTTAAAGAAATGTATCCAAGAATGAATAATGGTGAAGTTGCTTCTCTTGAAGACATGCTTGAACTTTTATATAACTTCGATAAAGTTGAAGAAATGACTGAAGAAATGAAAAAGGTACCTGAGCTTGAACAAAAATACAAATTATTAATTGCATATTTTGAAAAGAATTTCTATAAGCCATCTCTTAATATAAACGGATATGAAATTCCTGGAACAAGAGGTAGTGGAAGAAAAGATACAGAAAAATTCTTGTATGGAGCTATTACTCAACTTAATAACTTAATTAGGAACCCAGGACTAAAAAAAGCTCTTTGTGGTAAAACAAATATGATTAACTTTGATAAAGCTTTAGAAGAAGGTAAGGTTATTACTGCATGTTCTAGAAAAGGTGATCTTGGTGTTTTACAAGCTAAAGCTTTTGGTATGTTCTTTATATTACAATTTCAAGATGCTGTTTTAAGAAGAAAAGGTACTGAAGATTCAAGAACACCACACTTCTTGTATATTGATGAATTTCCTGAATATATTAATAAAGATATGGAAGTTATGTTTACACTATTTAGAAAATATAGATGCGGTGTTTCAATTGCACTTCAAAACTTATCACAATTATCTAAAGGAGATAAATCAGGATATTATAGGCAAACAGTTCTTGCAAATACAAAAACTCAAATTGTATTTGGAGATACAGTTCCAGAAGATAGCGCATATTGGGAAAAAGCTTTTGGTCAAAATAAAATTCCTGACCAATCAAGTTCATTCAAAGTTGTTGATGGTGAACTTGTTAAATCAACAAGTCTTGAGGTAAAAAAGAAAATCCGTGCAGAAGCATATAAAATTCAAGATTTAGGATTTAAAAATGTTTTCTTCAAAACAAAGGATGAAAAAGGAAAAACAATATATGGTAAAGGAAAAACAGATTTCCTAAATAGCAAATATAAAGAAAAAGCTCATACATTAATGTTTAATTTTGAAAAATACATGATGACAAAACCAGATACTCCTACAATTACAATTAATGATAGTGATTCTTCAGCAAATGATGATACTTTATTTGGTGTAAATACATCAACAAGATTAAATGAAGAACTTGCTAAAAGAGCTAATGATTCAATTGTGTCTTCTCCATCTAATTACTCACAAAACGATGATAAAAAATCTGTTGAACTTGATAATTTAGATAATTTTGATATCATGTTTGAAAATATCGAGCCTACTCTTGAAGATTCCTCAAAAGATGGTGGGGCAATTACAGAAACTTATGAAACTGCTGCAATAAAGGAAAACAAAAAATAATATAATTTAAAGGAGCTTTAGGCTCCTTTTTTGTATGCAAAATTCATTTCTATACAAATTTTAAATGCTAATTTATGATATATCTTTTATATCAATTTAACAATATAAAAATTTGCAACATATAACAAAAGGAGAATAATCTCATCAAAAAGTAGGAATGTTCATGAATTCTTGTTTTAATTCATGTTGTAATTGTAATTGTTCCAAAGATCATTGCTATATTGGTCCTACTGGGTGCAACCGGTCCTCAGGGCATACAAGGTATTCAAGGTGAAAAAGGTGAAACTGGACCTGCTTGATAAATAGCTGCTATTCCATCAACTGAAGCAATATTATTTGCAAGCTTTGCAGAAACAAATTATTCAAAATTAATGACAATACAAAATCAGGATATAATTCCAACTACTTCTAATATATTTAATACTGATAAAGAAAAAATTGTTGTTCAACCGAGAACGTACGAGATAACACTTGCAGGCTCAATTGAAAAAGTTTATGATTCACATGGTGGAATATTTTACCCTATGAAAAATACAAGTACTGTCGTAATGGATTTATCCTTTCAATTTCTTGCAGGATTAACTACACAAATGCATTTTTCTCAAGCCATAATTTATACATTTGATACTGAAACAACCCTGCAGGTTCAAGCTGGAATTACAGGCCTGCAAGATACTTCAAATGTTAGAGTTTCAGATGTAAACTTACTTATAAAAAATATATCTAGGCTAGTTACTAAAACGCAGAAAATAAAGGCTTATCATCTCTAATAAATAGAGTGATAAGCTCATTTCTAATTACAACATTTTATACTTGATTTTGTATTAGTATTAGTATTTTTCTGCAACATATCTTCTAATGTATGCCATGCAAGTAAAGCACACTTTACACGAGCTGGCATATTTGAAATATTTTTAAATGCAATAGCATCTTCTAATTTTTCAAGTTCTTTCTCATCTTTAATTTCTTTTTTTATCATATGAATAAATGTTTCAATAATATCCATTGCTTCTTTGATGCTTTTTCCTTTTAGAGTATCAATCATTATTGATGTAGAAGCTTGAGATATTGCACAACCATGCCCTTCAAATGTCATGTCTTTTATAACATCACCATCAAGCTTTAAATCTAATGTTATTTCATCACCACAATTTGGATTGTGTCCTACTTCAGAAAAATCTGCATTTTCCATCTTCTTTTTATTATATGAATTCATACTATGTTCCATAATAAGTTCATTATATAAATCATTTAAATCATCCATTTTTTCACCTTCTATTTTCTTATGTACTTGCTAAACATTTCATATGCTTTTTTTAATCCTAAAACAAGTTTATCAACATCTTGTTTTGTATTATAAATATAGAAAGAAGCTCTGCATGTAGAATCAATTTTAAGATACCTCATTAGTGGCTGTGCACAATGATTTCCAGATCTTATACAAACTCCAAATGTATCAAGAATACTTGCGACATCATGTGGATGTACACCCTTTATATTAAAGGATATAACAGATGAATGATTATTGCTATTTTTCGTCATATAAATATCTAAAAAGTCTAATTTTCTTAAACAATCTACAGCATATGAAACAACTTCGTCTTCAATACTATGTATATTATCATATCCTATTTTTTGTATGTAGTCAATAGCTGCACCAAGCCCGATTACGCCCTCAACATTTTGAGTACCAGCCTCAAATTTATTTGGGAGAGATGCAAAAGTAGTATCTTGTTCATAAACATACTCTATCATATCTCCTCCCATTAAAAATGGTGTCATATTATTAAGTATTTCTTCTTTTCCATATAACACACCTATACCAAGTGGTGCAAGCATTTTATGACCAGAAAATACTAAAAAATCTGTATCAATATTTTGAACATCAATCTTCATATGTGCTATACTTTGAGAAGCATCAACTATAGTTACAGCTCCATTTTCATGGGCATATTTTACAATTTTATTTATATCATTAATTGTTCCTGTTACATTAGAAACATGCGTAATTCCAACTATTTTAGTTTTATTTGTAATTTTATTTTTTATTTCTTCATCGTCTATTTCGTAATTTTCATTTATGTACATATATTTTAGTTTTGCACCTGTAACCTTTGCTACTTTTTGCCAAGGAACTAAATTAGAATGATGTTCCATTATAGATATTACAATTTCATCATCTTTTTTTAAATTTTCCATAGCATATGAATAAGCTATCAAATTTAAAGATTCTGTTGCATTCTTAGTAAATATAATCTCTTCTGTGTGCTTTGCATTTATAAACTGTTTTACTTTCTTCCTTGTATCTTCATATATTTGAGTTGCTTTTACACTAAGCATATATGACCCTCTATGCGGATTAGAGTTATATTTGTTATAAAAAGATGATATTGCATCTATTACCTGCTTTGGTTTATGAGTTGTTGCACCACTATCTAGATATGAAATGTCATTATCCTTAAGTAGTGGAAAGTCTTTTTTTATATCTTCTGCTGTCATTATTACACCTCCTTTAGTCAATTTTTTCATCAATTTTATCTATTATTTCTTTCTTTAATTTTGCATCCTCTATATTTTCAAGTATTTTATCAAATTTGGCTTTTACAACAAGTTTCATAGCATCTTTTAGATCAAATCCTCTAGTCATAATATAGAATAAAACCTTAGGATCTATTTTTCCTGCACTGCTTGAGTGATTTCCTTTTACATCTTCCTCACTACAAAGTAACATTGGAAGTGATATAGATTTAGCCTTATCTGAAAGAAGCATACACGACTCATTTTCATTTCCAATAGATTTCTTTGAACCTTTTTTAAAATCAATAGTACCTTTAAAATGCTTTTTACTTTCATCTTTTAGAGCACCTTGAACTTCTATATTTACATTAGATTTTTCTCCTCTTAAATGAGAAATATAATTTAAATCAAAGAACTGGTCATCATTGCCAAGATATATAGCATTAATTAAATTTTCAGAACTTTTACCTACTAAATTTGAGTAGTAATTTGTAATACTATACTTTCCACCTAAATCAACTACTACATAATTTAGCTTGGCATTATCTTCAATAATACTGTCAATTGCTATTAAATTAGTGGATAATGTATTCATAAAGTTTACAAGAACAATATTTAAATTTGAATTTTCTTTTGCTATAACTTTTAATACTTGATTATGAAAATAACTATCTTTATTATCAGAATCATATTTTAATACTACAGTTGAACTTGTATTTTTATCTGAAATAATTTTCATGTTATCAACTAATACCTTATTAGCATTATCAAAATTAAAATTAATTCTAATATTTTCTTTAATATTTTCTTTTATTTCAATATTAATATTACTATTTGCATTTGAAAAAGTTTTATCTGTAAGTTCATCTGAAATGCCATATTCTATATCCTGTCTTTCGATACTATCTGTTACTTTTACTTTGCTTTCATCATATTTTATTTCTATATTTTGAAATTTTGGAAGGTTATTTGGAATATCAATATTATCTAGTGATATATTATTAATATTAAAGTTAACTGCTGTTCTTACAGGTGTTTCATTTAAAACCGTTTTTTTCATTATCCTATAGCTCCCTCCAATTCTAAATTAATTAAATTATTCATTTCAGCTGCGTATTCTATTGGTAATTCTTTTGACACACCATATGCAAATCCTCTTACTATCATTGCTTTTGCATCTTCTTCTGATATTCCTCTACTCATTAAATAAAAAATAGTTTTTTCACTAATCTTACCAATACTTGCTTCATGAGAAAATTCAACCTCATCATTTCGTATATCATTTACAGGAATTGTATCTGATACAGAAATATCGTCTAACATTAAAGATTCACAAGATACTACTGCTTTTGAATTTCTTGCATTTTCATTTATTCTGCTAAGTGACCTATATGTACACTTTCCTCCATCCTTTGAAATTGATTTAGCATTTACAACACTTGAAGTATTAGGTGCATTATGAATAACTTTAAAACCATTGTCTAGGTTTTGGCCCTTTCCTGCAAATGAAATACCGGTATATTCTGTTTTTGCACCTTCTCCATTTAATATACTCATTGGATATAGCATTGAAATTTTTGATCCAAATGATCCTGTTACCCATTCCATTTTTGCATTTTTTCCAACAATTGCTTTTTTAGTATTTAAATTTAACATATTTTTAGACCAATTTTCAATTGTAGAATATCTAAGGTATGCGTTATCCTTTACATATAGCTCAACACATCCTGCATGTAAATTTACTTTATTATATTTTGGTGCACTACAGCCTTCAATAAAATGCAAACTAGCTCCTTCTTCAACTATTATTAAAGTGTGTTCAAATTGACCTGATTCTGGAGAATTAAGCCTAAAATATGATTGTAATGGAATATCTACTTTTACATTTTTAGGAACGTATACAAAAGATCCTCCTGACCATACAGCTCCATGCAAAGCAACAAATTTATGATCATGTATTGGAACGCATTTCATAAAATGCTCTTTTACAAGTTCAGGATACTGCTTTACTGCACTTTCCATATCTGTATATATAACTCCTTGTTTTATAAGCTCTTCTTTCATATTGTGGTATACAACCTCAGAGTCATACTGTGCCCCAACTCCAGCTAAAGATTCTTTCTCTGCCTCTGGAATTCCTAATTTATCAAATGTATCCTTTATATCTTCTGGAACATCATCCCACGAAGTATTTAATTTTGTTTTAGGTCTTACATATGTTGCAATATCATCCATATTAAGTTCTGATATATCAGGTCCCCACGTTGGAAGTTCAAGTTTATTATATACATCAATTGCTTTTAATCTAAACTCTCTCATCCACTCTGGTTCATTTTTTTGCTTTGAGATTTCACCTACAATTTCCTTAGTTAAACCCTTTTTAATTTTAAAATCATAGTTATCTTCATTTTTTATATCATAAATATTTCTATTTATATCATCAACTTTACTCTTTCCCATTAATTTTTAACCTCAGCTCTATATTTTGCATATCCTTCTTCTTCAATTTCCTTAGCAAGTTCTGCTCCTCCAGTTTTTACTATTTTTCCATCTACTAAAATATGCACATAATCAACATCCAAGTTGTGTAATATTTTTGTATTATGAGTTATAATAAGGACAGCATTTTCTTTATTTCTAAACATGTCTATTCCTTTTGATACAGTTTTTATTGCATCAACATCAAGACCTGAATCAGTCTCATCAAGTATTGCAAGTTTAGGATTTAACACAAGCATTTGAAGTATTTCATTTTTCTTTTTTTCTCCACCTGAAAAGCCAACATTTAAATTTCTTTGCATATATTTTGGATTCATCTTTAATTCTTTCATATATTTTATTAACTCAATTTTAAATGCTGTTGCCTTTATATTTTCACCTATTTTTTTGCTTTTTGCATACCTTAAAAAATTTGCAACTGATATTCCAGGTATTTCTTCTGGTAATTGAAAAGACATAAATACACCTTTTCTTGCAATTTCATCAGTTTTTTCATTTGTTATATCTGTATTATCAAATATAACCTTTCCACTTTTTTTAGTATAAGCTGGATTATTTAAGATAGCATTTGCAGTAGTAGTTTTACCTGAACCATTTGGTCCCATTATAACGTGAACTTCACCTTTGTTTATATTTAAATTAATTCCTTTTAATATTTCTTTATCTTCTGCATTTACATATAGCTCTTCTATTTTTAGTAAATTATTATCCATAACTATCCTCCTATTTTAAAACATATTTTACTTTTGGTTTTCTTTTTTTACATGATCTACATTCTTCTTTATTTAAATCATAACAACAATCAAGGTCTTTTAAATCTAACACTTTATGCACATATTTAGCAAGAGAATTTAATGTATTATCTTCTACAACTAGTTTTATTTTATCTGCTTCACATTTGGCAATTTCCTTTTCTAGTCCTAAAACATCTTTTAAAAATAAATATACAATATCGTAAGCCTCTAGTATTTTTTTGGCTAAATTTTCGCCTTCTTTTGTAAGTTTAATTGGTCCATATGTTTCATATTCTATATATCCATTTTCTTTTAAACTTTTAAGTGCTTTATTTACACTAGGTTTTGTGCAAGACATTTTATTTGCAATATCCGTAACACGTATATTTCCATTTTGCTTTTTTAACACGTACATCGTTTTTAAATATTCCTCTGTTGCCTTTGATATCATAACATTTCTCCTTTTGTTAGCCATAGTTAACATTATATTACATTATATATTGTTTGTCAAGTCTAACAAATTTATACAAATAATTACACTTTAAAAGAAAAAGCACTATTTGAATTAAAATTCAAATAGCACTTTTTTAAATTCTGTTATTTTTAAAAATATTACATTATCTTAAATTTTACAAAATTATTTATCAGATTGTTTTGCTTTGGTTATCTTATACAACCATTTTCACACCATTTAATATATCACATTTTGCATTTAACTTTTTTACCACTATCACTATAGAAAAATTTCAAAATTTCTAGAAGTATTATAAGCACTATATTTTTTGTGCCTATTCTTCTTTCTAAATACATTTAAATACTTCTTTAAAACTTATTTAATAACTAATCTAAGCTTATTCAATTAATGTTTTTTCAAAAAACTATTTAATTTATTATAAAAATCATTATTATTAAAAATATAATTACAATGACCTGATTTTTCTAATATAAATAATTCAGAATTTTTAATATTATTTGAAATATATTCAGCTTCATCTCTTGGAACAATATCTTTAATTCCACCATTACAAACTAAAGTAGAAACATTGATTGTATTTAGTTCTTCTTTAGTTATGGAGCAAGACTCATTATTTAATTTCACAAATTTTTCATAATTCTTTTTTCCAGGATAACATGGCAGTTTTTCTATTATTTTGGCATAATTTGGCTTTTTAACCACATTGTTTCTTGCCACTCCACTACAAAGAATTAGTTTTGAAATACTTTCAGGATAATGTATTGCAACATTAAGTGCAACTGTTCCACCACCACTGCATCCTAGTAAATATGGTCTATCTATATTTAATTTATTTATAAACTCATATACATCTTTTGCTGATTCTTCATAAGTTAATGTACAATTTTTTTCACTTTTACCACAACATTTTCTATCAAAAATATATACTTTATATTTACCTTTTAATCTATTTGCAATAAATTTCATTAATCCAGTATTTACACTATTAGGATTTAACAAAATAATTGATTTTCTCTCTCATAAAGCCTCATAATGAATTTGTATATTGTTTACTTCTATATTCAATCTAATTTCTCCTATAAATTGTAAGTTGTCGTTCTACTTGTTTTCAATTAAATCGGTATAATATATAATTTTCTTACCTAATTTTTTTGCATAATCTATCTCCAAATTCGTACTATCTCCAATATAATTATTTATATTTACTACTAATATAGCATCTGATAATTCTATTCTTTTAAAATGTGCCTCTTTCAAATTTATTAATTGCTTTTTAGTTATATCAATTTTCTCTGATACAGAATATACTGGGGTAAGAATACAATAGCCTTCTAATGCCATTTTTTCTGCAACTGTCATCATCTCTTTTTGAAATTTTAGACTTCCACATAATGTTACTATTTTCATTTTATAATCCTCCCTACAAATTACTATTTATCATTTTCATACATTACATCATATAAATGAGCAAAGAAAATTAACCTACCGTAAATTTATCAGACATTTAGAATTTTAAAGTATCTAATTTATCTTCTTTTATATTTGAACATCTAATTTCATTTATAATTAAAAGCCCTTATTCCAAGGGCTTTTTTAACTACTTTCCACAACATTGTTTATATTTCTTACCACTTCCACATGGCGAATTACTAATTATATTATCAATACTATTTGTATCTATTTATACTAATAATATCAAGTATTTTTGTCATTTATA
>FR891253.1 GCA_000433755.1 Clostridium sp. CAG:465
TGCTTCTATTCCTGTTTTATTTACTTTTATTATCTCATATGTTATTCTTGATTTGTTTCCTTCTTCTCCATATGTATATGCTATTACTTTATATATTCCGTCTTTATCTATTGTTATTTTTTGCCCTTCTTCTATTTGTGTCTCTTCTTTTTCCTCTGTTCCTTTTATTTTATATACCGTCTTTTTTCCTTGCTCTTCTTTTTGATTTATCTCCAATTCTACATCTGTAGTATACCATTCATTTTCTCCTTGTTGCCCATTTACTATCTTTATCTCTGGTTTTTCTACTTCTTTTACTTTTTCTAATTCATATTCTCCATATACTATTTTTCTTGCTACTTTTTCTATTCCATATTCTGACGCTTCTACTTTTCCTATTTCTTCTGTCTCTTTTCTTACCATTTTGCTTACATCTATTTGATCTACTTTTCCGTCTTTACTTACATCTCCATCTACTACTGCTATATATGTATCTTCTTTATCTGCTACCGTCATTCCTGTTTTTATTATTCCATCTGTTATTTCTTCATCCATTGCTTCATCTGTATATACTTTTACTTCTCTTTCAAATGCCTTCTTAAATTCTTCTATACTTGTATTTTCTTTTACTCTTTTTATTACATTATCTGTTACTAAGTATTTTGTTGATATTAAATTCTCATCATCTTCATTTTTTAATTTCTCTATTTCTTCCGACATATATCCTGTTGCCATTTCTTCTATTTTATCACTTTCCTTATTTATGTTACTGCAGCTTTTACTTAGTCCTAGACATCCTATTCCTATTAGGAGTAATACAAATATTGGTAATATATATGTTAGTTTACTTCTTTTTTTCCTTACGTCTCCTTTTCTCAAAATTTTTTCACCTCTATTTTTTACTTACCTTACTTTCTTTATATATTTTAGAATATTTTACTAAATCCCTAAATAATGGATGTGGTCTATTTGGTCTTGATTTTAGCTCTGGATGAAATTGTGAACCAACCATCCATAAATTATTACTTACTTCTACCATTTCAACTAATTTGTTATCAGGAGAAGTTCCAACTATATTTAGTCCGTTCTTAATAGCCATATCTCTGTAGTCATTATTAAATTCAAATCTATGTCTGTGTCTTTCATATATAAGGCTATCTTTATATGCTTCAAAAGCTTTAGTATTTGCATCAAGTGTGCAAGGATATTTTCCAAGCCTCATAGTTCCACCTTTATTTTCAACATTAATTTGATCTTCCATTATATTTATAACCGGATTTTTTGTTGTACTACTAAATTCTAAACTATTAGCATCTTTTAGTCCAACAACATTTCTCATAAATTCTATAACCATAAGTTGCATGCCTAAACATATTCCAAGACATGGAATATTGTTTTCTCTAGCATATTTTAAGGCGTTTATCATTCCTTCTATACCTCTATTTCCAAAACCACCTGGAACAATCATTCCATCTATTCCTTCTAAAATTTTTTCAGCATTTTTCTTTTCAAGTGTCTCGGAATCAATCCAACGTATTTTAACATTAACGTTATTTACTTTTTCACTATGGTGCAACGCCTCATAAATTGAAATATATGCATCCTTTAAAGATACGTATTTTCCAACTATTGCTATTTCAACGCTCTCATTTATATTATCATCTTTTTTACACAAATCATGCCAATTTAAAAGATCATTTTTTGTTTCTTTAAGATTAAATCTATTCATAATTATATTTGATACACTTTGTTTTTCAAACATAATTGGAACATCATAAATAGAATCAGCATCTAAATTTTCAATTACATTTTTAGGACTTATATTACAAAAAAGTGATATTTTTTCCTTTAAATCATCTTTTAAAGGGAAACTTGTCCTTGCAACTATCATATCTGGTACAATACCTATACTCATCAGTTCTCTACAACTATGTTGAGTTGGTTTTGTTTTTAACTCTTCAGATTTTGGCAAATATGGAATTAAAGTTACATGTACAAACATAACATTATCAAAACCTTTTTCGGCTCTTATTTGCCTTATAGTTTCCAAAAAAGGTTGAGATTCTATATCACCAACAGTTCCACCAATTTCTGTAATTACAACATCAGCACCTGATATTTCTCCAGCTTTATATATCGTTTCCTTAATTTCATTTGTTATGTGAGGTATTACCTGTATTGTTTTACCTAGGTACTCACCTTTTCTTTCTTTATTCAAAACCTGCATATATATTTTTCCAGTAGTAATATTACTATATCTATTCAAATTTTCATCAATAAATCTTTCATAGTGTCCTAAATCAAGGTCACATTCAAGACCATCATCAGTTACAAAAACTTCTCCATGTTGACAAGGGTTCATAGTACCAGGATCAACGTTTAAATACGGATCTAATTTCTGAATAGTAACACTTATTCCTTTCGATTTTAAAATTCTACCAATTGAAGCTGCTGTTATTCCCTTACCAAGTCCTGACACAACTCCACCTGTTACAAAAATATATTTTGTAGCCATAATATCACTTTCCTTTCCTCACACAAAATTCATGTAAATTATATTATATAATCTAACAATTTTCAACAAATTTTGATGCATAAAAAATACTGTTACAATCTTATGAAATCTATATTTAATACACTTATTTAAAAATAACTATTTTCATTTTTTAAATTTAACAAAAAAAGATGAGATTAAATTAAAAATCTCATCTTAAAAATTTCAACCAATACTCTCATGCATATCTTTTCTACTTTCAAGATATATTTTAAAGTTTGGTCCCATTATCGTCCTAACAACAGTAAAATTCACTTTAATATCTTTCGGTGGCTTATCTGCAGGCAACTTCCTTTTTGTATTTAAATTATTTGTTTTACACATAATTATCCTCCTTAATTAATTTAGATTTTATTTTTGAGTGTTTCATCATTATATCACTTTATGTTAGCTTTGTCAATGTTTTAGCGTGAACATTCAATATTTTTTAATAATTTTATATAAAATTACATTATTTTACAAAATTTGATACAGATTATTTATTGACTTTTATATCTATATGATATAAAATTTAAATATTAAGAGGGAAAATATGAAAAATTATTATGAAATTTTAGAAGTAAATCCAAAAGCAAGTGACGAAATTATAAAAAAAATATATAAAATAAAAATTAAAAAAAATCACCCTGATCTTTTCCAAGGTGAAGAAAAGAAAAAAGCAGAAGAAATTACAAAGGAACTAACAGAAGCATATGACATACTATCAGATACTCAAAAAAGAAAAGATTATGATATAGAACTACAAAATAATATACAAGAAGATTCACAATATTATAAATACCAAACTCTAATTTCAAATTTAAAAGAAGAGAATGAATACCTAAAAAATGTTATAAAATCCAAAAATAATGTGATAAACGAATTTATTCAAACTACGACTAATACATTTCAATATAAAAATGATCAGGATTACCATAGATATTATAGAGATCAAGAAAATTATGAGAATTATGAAAATAATAAAAATACAGAAAATACTTCAAGCAAAAATTACTTTAGATATGTATTATTTGATTTAAAACAACTTTTTTCTAAAATACTTATATTTTTTTTAATTATAATTTCTTTGTTACTTATACTTTGGGGCATAACAGGAAATAACGTTTTTAAAACTCTATTTTAATTTTAACGTTAATTAAAGGAGAATTTAGCTATAATTCTCCTTTAATTTTTATTATTGTATTATTTATAATATTATACAAATAAGACCTCCACTTCCCTCATTTATAATTCTTTGTAAAGTCTCCTGAAGCTTCATTTGGGCTTCATCTGGCATACGATAAAGTTTATTATGAAGTCCCTCATTTACAAGTTCATGAAGAGATTTTCCAAAAATATTTGATTGCCATATTTTTTTAGGATCAGTTTCAAATTCACTAAGAAGATATTTTACCAAATCCTCAGATTGTTTCTCACTTCCAACTATTGGAGAAACTTCAGTTTCAATATCTGCTCTTATCATATGAATAGATGGAGCTGACGCTTTAAGTTTAACGCCATATTTATTTCCTTGTTTTACTATTTCAGGTTCTTCAAGTTTTAAATCATCCATTTCAGGTGTTACAATTCCATAACCTTTAATTTTTACCTCTTCTAAAGCCATGGCAATTTTGTCATATTCGCTTTTACATCTTGAAAATTCCTTTAATAATTTAAATATATCGCCATCTGATGTAATTTCTAAATTTGATATTTCGCTTAATATTTTATAGAACATATTAGAATTAATGTCCATCCTTATTTTTATTGTTCCATCTTCCATTCTTGCATCAGCAATTTCTATTCTATCAAATATATCACTTTCATCATCAATTCTTGATATTAATTCTTTTATTTCTCTTAGTGAATAACTTTCACTAAAACTGTTTTTTACAATGTTTATAACATCCTGTTTAAGCCAATTGTCAATATCAAGTATACTAAACCAAGCTGGTAATCTAAATCCAATCTCAGTAACAGGAAATTCATCTAAAACTCTTTCAAATGTATATAATAAATCTCTATTATCCATATTAGCAATATCCATTGGAATAACAGGAACATCGTGTACACTACTCAACTCATCAGCTAATCTTTTCGTACTTTCATCTTCCGGATGAGTAGAATTTAAAAGAACAACAAAAGGTTTATTTATCTCCTTTAATTCGCTTATTACCCTATTTTCAGCTTCAATATAATCCTCTCTTGGAATATCTGTTATACTTCCATCAGTAGTTACTACTAGCCCAATTGTAGAATGCTCTTTTATAACTTTTTCAGTTCCTATTTCAGCTGCTTTTACAAACGGTATTTCTTCCTCAGACCATGGAGTCTTTACCATTCTTGGTTGCCCATCTTCCATATGACCTACAGCAGAGTCAACTAAGTAACCTACACAATCTACTAATCTTGTTTTCATTTTTACATTGTTATCTAATGATATCTCAACTGATTCATTTGGAATAAATTTTGGCTCAGTAGTCATTATGGTTCTACCTGCAGCACTTTGAGGAAGTTCATCTATTGCTCTTTCTTGTCTATTTTCATCTTTAATATTAGGTATAACAAATTTCTCCATAAAATTTTTAATAAATGTAGACTTTCCCGTTCTAACAGGCCCAACAACTCCAATGTAAATATCTCCATTAGTTCTTGTCGCTATATCTTTATACAATCTCAAATCTTTCATTTTCTACCTCCAAGTTTTTACTTTACTACAAATATATTAAATACTTGTATTTTTATGATAAAGTTTTTAAAAATATTTAAGATCGAAAAAAAGAGTTATTAACTTTAACGTTAAATAACTCTTTAATATTTTATTTACTTATTTTACTTATTTTCTTTTTTATTTACTTTCTTATTCTTTTTAGAATAAACTGCTGTGCCAATTAAAGCAGCAAATGCAATACCTATAACAACAACTACAATTACAATATAAGTACCTGTAATTGGATTATTTGAAATAACACTATTAATTTGATCATTATCAATATTTTTTTCAACAAGTCCTTTTATAGCAGCTAAAACATCTTTTTCAACTTCATCAAATTCTTCTGGACTAATATTATCTTTAATTAATAATCCCTCTGCCTCTTTTATAGCATTTTTTAAAGTTTCTACAGTTTCATCTGTGTATTTATTAAAATCATAACTCTTAGCTTTTTCAATTAAAGATGTAATAAGTTCTCTATTAAACTTAAGTTCATCAATTTTTTTGTCCACATCTTTAATTGCATTTGAGACATCATCAACAGTTGCATTATCATCTGCAATTACTTCATCTGCTTTACCTAATAATTCTCTCATTTCTGCCATGCTTGTAGGATCTATATATTTAGAATAATCATTTAATAAATCCTTTACTATCTCAACTAAAACTTTTAACTTTTCTTTATCAACTTTTAAAGCTGAAATAGCATCAGATAAACTACTAACTTGGTTAGTTACTTCATTTACAGTTATATCAACATCTGCATATTTTTCTTCAGCACTATTTATTGCATCTTTTAGTGCATTTGCTGTCTCTTCAGTATAACCAGTTAAATTTATAGTCTTTGCCTCATCAATCTTTTCTCTTAACGGTGCAATATCAACTTTTAAATTACTCTTAACATTTTCAAGATTTGATATTTGATCTTTAACATCATTTGCAGTTATGTTTGCATCATTATACTTAGCTTCAGCTACAGTTATAGCATTTTCTAAATTAGAAACACTTTCATTAGTATATCCTACCAAAGATAAACCTTTAATTTCATCTATTTTGTTTTTCAAAGGTTCTTTGTTTACAATTAAATTATCTCTTGCTGCCTTTAAATCTGAAATTCCAGTCTCATATACACAATCGTAGTCACCAGCAGGATCATCTCCTACTCTTACTTCATTATTTAAAAGATTGTTTGCACTATCTAATTTTTCTTTAAAATTATTCCAACTATCCTCAGTATAATATGTACTTTCATAGTCTTTTACAGAATTATATAACTCTTGTAATTCGCTCTTATCATATACATACCAATATCCTATTTTTTTATTGGTAGAGTTGTTATCTGCCATAAATGCATAACCAGTTTCAAAGAATCCTAAATGAACACTTTGATTAGAATCTCCTGCATTTTTGTTATGGAAAATAATGCAATCACAATTGTGTGCCTCAGCGTTTAAACTTTCTGGAACAGTATATGAATAAATAGTACTATTTTCACTTACTTTAGTCATAGTAACACTGTTATCCCAAGGAACCATGTAAGCATTACTTTCAGAATTAAAGAAGTAAATTTTAACATTATCCCAATTTACGTTTTTATTGTCAAAATATATAACATCTCCTGTTTTTACAGATCTAACATCTTTGTGTGCGCAAAAGGCAACATTAATGCATGAAAAAAATGTTACAAAAGCTAAAAAAGCAAAAAGCATCTTTTTTACTGTTTTCATATTCAAAACCTCCATTATATATACATTTTTTAACCATATCACACTTTTATTATTTGTGCAATAAAATCTAATATACATTTCTTTACAATTAAAAAAAGTAATGTTTTTGTAATTTTACACAATAAATAATAAATAATTAACAAATCAACTATATGAGTGTAACAATTTGACATTTTTTGCTAATTTTTGTTGACTTTTATTTAAAAAAAATGTATACTAATATTTGGTATACGTAAAAATATATATGAATGTATATAAATCATATATATTAAGTAATTTAAGGAGTGAATATTTTATGAAAAGAACAAAAATCGTATGTACAATCGGACCTGCTAGTGAAAAGCCAGAAATACTTGAAACACTTATAAAATCAGGTATGAACGTAATGAGACTTAACTTTTCTCATGGTGACTATGAAGAACATCAAGCTAAAATAAACACACTAAGAGAATTAAACAAAAAATTAAATACAAATGTTGCTTTTATGCTTGATACAAAAGGACCTGAAATAAGAACTACAGATTTTGCTGATGATGCAAAACACACTTTCAATGAAGGTGATAAAGTAACACTTACAACAAGAGATATTAAAGGAGACAATTCTACACTTGGCATAACATACAAAGGTCTTCCAAATGATGTTGAAGTTGGTGGACATATTTTAATTGATGATGGACTTATGGATTTATTAATTGAAAGTATTGAAGGAACAGAAATAAACTGTAAAGTTCTAAACAGTGCAACTATTAAAGGTAGACGTGGTGTTAATGTACCTGGTGCAAAATTAAAACTTGAAGCTATGACCGAAAAAGATAAATCAGATTTAAAATTTGGTGTTGAAAATGATTGTGAGTTTATCGCAGCATCTTTCATTCGTAAAGCTCAAGACGTTATTGATATGAGAAATTATTTAAAATCAGTAGGTGGAGACAGAGTTAAAATAGTATCTAAAATAGAAAACCAAGAAGGTTTAGATAACTTTAAAGAAATACTTGAAGTATCCGATGGTATAATGGTAGCTCGTGGTGATTTAGGAGTTGAAATTCCTGAAGAATTAGTTCCTGCTGCTCAAAAAATGATGATAAAAGAAACAGCAGCTGCTGGTAAATTTGTTATAACTGCAACTCAAATGCTTGAATCTATGCAACATAATCCAAGAGCAACTCGTGCTGAAGTATCAGACGTTGCAAATGCAGTATACGATGGTACAAGTGCTACAATGTTATCTGGAGAATCTGCACAAGGTGATTATCCAAGAGAAGCTGTAAAAACTATGGCTAAAATAGATGAAGCTACAGAAAAAGATATTTGTTACTGGAATAGATTTAAGAAAAGAAATATTGACTATTTCAAAAATATAGAAAAAGCAACTTCTATTGATAATGAACTTGAATTCAAAAAACAAGCTAATTTTGCTGTATGTTGTTCTGCAATGTTTGCAAATGCAGATGCAATAATAGCAGTATCTAAAGATGGAGTTACTCCTTCTCTACTATCAAGCTTCAGACCTGGTTGCCCAATATATGTGGTAACATCTGATGCTAAAACATACAAACAAATGGCTGTTGAAAATAACGTAACTGCTATATTAATTGAAAATACTGAAGACTATGACGCATTACTTGAAAAAGGAATTGAAGAATTAAAATCAAGAGGACTTGTAAAATCTAACGATACCGTTGTTCTAAGTGGTGGTATTTCTAAAGAAGCTAATAATTCTAAAAAATTCTTATCTAACCAATCAACTGGTACAATTATTAGAATATAATAATTTTATAGAGTAATTTACGCAAATTACTCTATTTTTATATATAACCACTTGATTATTTAAAAAATTTGTGTTAAAATATTTAGGTAATTCATTAAACTTGAACAAAAGGGGGGCATTTAAAATGGCAAGATGTGAAATATGTGATAAAGATACAACTTTTTCTATGAGCGTAAGTCACTCACACAGAAGAACTAACAAAACAGTTAAAGCTAATGTGCAAACAGTTAAAGCTAACGTTAATGGAACACCAAAGAAAATGAAAGTTTGCACTAGATGCTTAAAAAGTGGAAAAGTTGAAAGAGCTATATAACAATTAAGAAGAGACGGTTGTCTCTTCTTTTTTTATAAATTTTCGAGTTCAATCATAGCATCAGCAGCTAAAAAATAAGTTGAAAATAATTTATTAATTATTTTTATATTTCTAAATGATGGTTTGTTATTTATCATGTCCTCTACAAGACAAAGACCCAAACCTTTGTCAACTATATTTTTTATTTCTTTTCCTCCTTTAAGTAATTTTTTAAAATCTAGTGACTCCCTTACCTTGTTATAATTTTGAGTAGCTTTATTATGTGATTCTAACAACAAATCAAGAAATTCTTTACAAGTATATACCCTATATTTATCTATACCATAAATTTCTGCTGCATATTCAAGACCATATAATTGTTCCAATGTAAATTTATGAAGTATCCTATTAAACTCATAAGGTCTAAAGAAATACATATGACCTTTTAATTTATTGAATGATTTCATTGTATCAAGATATCCAAGATTAATATTAAATTTTATTTTTTCCTTGTTAAACTCAAAAGTCCCACCTAGGTTCTCACTTGCTTTAACAACTTTAACATAAGTATTTTTATCAATAAGCCTTTTATTGGCATTTACACTTCCAATATCAATAGCAATTATATTTTTATATCCTTTTTTTATTAACATATTAATTGGCATATTATCATGAAAAAAGCCATCGACATATACCTCATCTTTTATTTTTTGTGCTTTATATATAGGAAAACATGATGAAGCAAGTAAATAATCTATAAAATCTTTTTTAGGTATATCTTCTTTAAAAACCTCAAGTGCCTTCTTTGATTTTATAGAATAAGAAACCAAACCAAATTCAATATTACTACTATATATTTTATCTATATCAATTTCCTTTTCAATCATCTTTTTTAAAGGTAGATTGTTCAACCCTCTTTTCTTAGTATAATCTTTTGCAAGTTTAAATATATTTTGAAAATTAAATATATCCTTATCTGGATTTATTCCAATATCTTCATCTATATCTATAACATTATCAATTTTAATATTATTATACATTTCCTCAGCTTTATCCAAATTATCAGAAACAAATATTGCTCCATTTAAAGCTCCAATAGATGTTCCAGCTATTGCAACGATATTTATTCCCATTTCCTTTAAAGCCCTATACGCTCCTATCTCATATGCACCTCTAGTTCCTCCACCAGATAATGCCAAAGCATACTCTTTATTCTTCACATTAATCCCTCTCCTTACAATATCTTATATTAATATTATACACCATATTTTACTAAAATCAATATTCCAATAAAGTAGAATTTATTATTTATAAATATACCTCTTTTATAACAAAATTATATAAAGCTAAATATTAGTAATTTAGGAACAAAAGTGACTTCGTCACTCCACCACTAACTACTTTTTTTGTAGTTAGTGGTATTTTAAAGATGTTGTATTTAAGTTTCCACCTATCTCTAGGCCACTCTTTTCTTTAAAGGTCATTGTTCTAGGCCTCTATCCATCGCAATTTTGGCATGGCAATTTCAATATGACTTTCCTATTATATAAAAAAATCTTAAAGCTGAATTTATATGTACAATAAATACATTTTTTCAACTTTAAGACAATATATCAAAATTTTGTAAAACTAATTATAAATAAATAATTTAAATCATAACATTGGTGCAAATGCTGCCACTACTGCTTCTGATATTTTGATTAATTTTGATCTTTGCTTCCAGGTATCTAGATCTATTTCTTTACAATTTGTAAGCATTCTTTGAAAATCTTGTTTTACTTTTTCTTCTTCTCCTGTATTATATGTCCAAACAATATCTTCAAAATTCAAATGCATACTTCTAAAGTCTAAATTTGCTGTTCCGACTATTGATGTATTATCATCTGCAACAAAAGTTTTGGAGTGTATAAAACCTGGTTTATATTCATATACTTTTACTCCTGCTTCTAGTAAGACTTCATAGTATGATCTTGTTGCAAGATAAACTAATTTTTTGTCTGGAATGTGTGGTACAATTAATCTTACATCTACTCCTGCTCTTGCACTATTTAATATTGCTGTTAGTAATTGTTCACTTATTATAAAATAGGGAGTTGTCATATATACATAATCTTTTGCATAGTTTATTGTTTGGATGTATGTATTTTCTATTGGTAGTTTACGATTATCTGGTCCATCTGCAAGTGGTAATACATAACCTTGATTATTTTTCTCACTTTTTAATTTTCTCTTATACCAGTTATACTCAATATTTTTGTTAGTTATGGTTTCTAAGTTTCTTAAGAACATTATTGCAAAGCTCCATACTGCTTCACCTTCTATTTTTATCCCAACATCCTTCCAGTGTCCAAACTTAGATACTAAGTTAACATATTCATCAGCTATATTTACTCCTCCTGTATATCCGTATTTTCCGTCAATTACTACAATTTTTCTGTGATCTCTATAATTTATATATCCACTTAAAATTGGCGAAAATGGATTAAATTTGTATAATTCTATACCTACTGCTTCTAATTCTTCTTTTATATCTTTGTTATTTTTAAAAAGACAACCTAATGAATCTATTATTATCTGAATTTTTACACCCTGTCTTGCTTTTTCTTTTAAAATTGCAAATACTTCATCCCATAATTTTCCTTTTTCTAGTATAAAAAATTCAATCAATATATACTTTTGAGCTTTCATTAAGTCTTTTTTTAATGAATCAAAAAATTTTTCACCTATATCAAAATATTCTACTCCTCCATTTTCATATAATGGATATCCTGATATTTTAGTCATATACTCTATTTGATTATATTTGTACTTATCTGTTTCCTTTATTTTTTCTAATATATTTTTTGAGTCTTGAAGTAGATTTTCAGAATATACTCTTACTTTTCTTATTTCTAGTTCTTTCTTCATTCGCATTTTACTTCTACCCCAAAGTATATATGCAAGTATACCAACTATTGGTACAAACATTATAAATATAATCCAAGATATTTTGTAGGCTGCACTGTCATGATGATATATAATATAAAGAACTGTTGCTATTTTTGCTATTATATATACAACTCTTGCATACATATATATTACATGTGCCGTTGTATATAAAAGAAGCATCCCTACAATTTGAATTAAAAATAAAAAAATTACTATTAGAATTTTTATAACAGTGACAAAAATGTTTTTTTCGCCTTTTCTTTTTGTATTACTGGCCATATAATTCCTCATTTCTATATTACTATTTTGTTTTATAAGTTCTTGTATTATTCAGTTAATCTAAATATCCATATTTTTTATAAAAATCATTTTTAAATTCTAAAAGGCTATCTTCTTTAATTGCTTCTCTTACATTTTCCATTAAGTTTACAAGGAATCTTAAGTTATGTATAGAAAGTAGACGTGCTCCTAGAATTTCTTTAGCCTTAAATAAGTGATGTATATACGCCCTAGTATAATTTTTACATGTATAACAATCGCAGTCTGGATCAAGCGTAGTAAAATCCTTTATATGACATGCATTTAACATGTTTAATTTTCCATAATGAGTAAGTGCACTTCCATTTCTTGCCATTCTTGTTGGAAGTACACAGTCACACATATCTACTCCTGCAAGAGCTGCTTCAATTAAATAATCTGGTGTTCCAACACCCATTAAATATCTTGGCTTGTCCTCTGGTAAGAGTGGCGCTGTGTATTTAAGTATCCTTAAAAATTCTTCTTTAGGTTCACCTACACTTATTCCACCTATTGCATAGCCAGGAAATCCAATATCTACTGTTTCTTTGGCACTTATCTTTCTTAAGTCCTCATACATACCACCTTGTACAATACCAAATAGAGCTTGTTTTTCTGTATTTTTATGATAATCCTTGCAACGTGCTGCCCATCTTAAAGTTCTTTCCATAGAATTTTTAACATAATCATATGTTGCTGGATAAGGTGCACATTCATCAAAAGCCATCATAATATCTGAGCCTAAACAATTTTGTACATACATTGAATCTTCAGGTGCCATAAACTTTTTAGCTCCGTCTATATGTGATCTAAATTCTACTCCTTCTTCTGTTATTTTTCTTATTTTACTTAAGCTAAATACTTGAAATCCTCCACTATCTGTTAAAATATTTCTATCCCAGTTCATAAATTTGTGAAGTCCTCCTGCTTCTTTAATTAGCTCTGCACCTGGTCTTAAAAATAAATGATATGTATTTGATAAGATAATATGTGAGTGAATCATATCCTTCATTTCATCAGGTGTCATTGATTTTACTGTTGCTTGTGTTCCAACTGGCATAAACACAGGTGTTTCAACATCTCCATGAGGAAGGTGTAAAACTCCAAGCCTTGCTCCTGTATTTTTTTCTATTTTCTTTACTTCAAAATTTAACGCTTCCATTTTTCCTCCTTAATTTATATAAAAGATATCCTTGTAACACTTGTTAACAAATAAATATAATACGAAAGTCCAGAAATAACAAGAAATGTAAGTGTTAACGCTATTAATTTTACTAAGTTTATTCTAAATGTTTCAGGGCTTACAGTTTTGTTTATAAACATAATAACAGCTGTAATCTCTAAAATTATTGATGTTCCAATAACACTAAGTGCTGCTATAGCCTGCTTTTTATTTGCCATAGTTATAACTTTTGCTGACTCTGGCACATTTGAGTTCTCATCTATATTAACAAACTTATACAAAACAAAATATATTGCAACAAAAATTATTAGTATAATTAGAACCTTCTTAATCCATTCTTTCATTTTTATCACCTCAAAAAACACTAGTGTTAGTTTTGTAAAAAATAATTTTTTACAAAACTAACTCTAGGGCTATGATATGAACATACAATCACCAAAACTGAAGAAACGATATTTTTCTTCTACAGCTTTTTCATATGCTTGCATTATGTGTTCTTTTCCTGCTAATGCTGATACTAACATAATTAATGTTGATTCAGGTAGATGAAAATTTGTAATTAGTGCATCTAACATTTTAAATTTATAACCTGGATATATAAATATATTGGTATCTTTTGCCATAGGATGTATTATTCCGTTATCGTCTGTTGCGCTTTCTAGTACTCTACATGAAGTTGTTCCTACTGCTATTACTCTGCCACCTTGTTTTTTTGTATTATTTATTATATCACATGCCTTCTCATCTATTACAAAGTATTCACTGTGCATTTGATGCTTTGTTACATCATCGACTTTTACTGGTCTAAATGTTCCAAGTCCTACATGAAGCGTTACATATACTATATTTATCCCATCACTTTCAAGTTTTTTTAATATTTCTTCTGTAAAATGTAATCCTGCAGTTGGTGCTGCAGCTGATCCTACGTGTTTACAGTATACTGTTTGATACATATTTTTATCTTCTAGTTTTTCTGTTATATATGGTGGTAGTGGCATTGTACCTAATTTATCTAATATTTCATTAAATATTCCATCATATTTAAATTCTATTACTCTTTGTCCATCTTCTAGTATATCTTTTACTTCTGCTCTTAATAATTTTTCGTCAAATATTATTTCAGTTCCAATCTTCATCTTTTTTCCAGGTTTAACCAAACATTGCCATCTATCATTTTCATTTTGTTTTAATAAGAGTACTTCTATAGCTTCTTCTTTTCCTTCTCTATGTCCAAAAATTCTTGCTGGCATTACCTTTGTATCATTTAAAACTAGAGTGTCTCCTTTTTTTAAATATTTTCCTATATTTTCAAATATTTCATCTGATGTTTTTCCTGTTTTTTTATCAAGTAACATCATTCTTGCTTTTTCCCTATTTTTTAATGGAGTTTGTGCTATTAATTCTTTTGGTAAATAATAATCAAAATCGCTTGTTTTCATAATAATTCTATCTCCTTTATTTTACATATTATACCATAAATATACAAAAAAATAAACCCAAACTATTAAACTTTTATTTAATAGTTTGAGTAAAAGATTAATTTAATTCTATTTTTTGTATTCCATGCCTTATCCCAACTCCCATATGACTTGAGTAACCTAAAGCATTCAAAACTTTTTCTACCTCAAATTCGACTATTTGTTTATTTCCATTTTTTGTAACTTTAAATACCTCTTTATTACTTTCAAGTTTATCTATATAATTATTCATATCTTCTTGAAATTCTTTTTCACTAAGTTTTCCTGAAGTAATATCTCCATCAGGTGATTTATATACATTATTAGATATATTATCATTTTGTAAAATATTATTTAATATGCATTGTATTATCATTCTTTTTGAATATGTATTATTTCCATTAATATTTACTGTTTTGAAACTTTCTCCAAATCCAGCTCCCATATGAGTAGATAAACCTAAAGTATTTAACACCTCTTGTGGCAAATATTCAGCATAAGTATTTCCATCTTCTTCATAAATTTTAATACTACTATCTTTTGCTTGTATAGTATTAATATAATTTAAAATATTTTCTTGGAATTCTTTTTCAGATATTTTTTCTGCGTTAATATCACCATCCGTGCCTTTTGAAACATATCCTTTACCAATATTTCCTGTATTTATTATATCCTTTAGAACTTCTTGAATTATATATCTTTTTGAAAATTTTCCATTTTCACTTAAATTTAATATTTTTACACCTGGTTCATACCCAACACTCATGTGACTTGATAATTCTAAAATATTCAAAACATCTTGAGGAATATATTCAACATATTCTGTTGAATCTTCATTATATATATTAAGAAGTTTATCCTTGTTTTTAATTATTTTTTCTATATACTCTTCCTCATTTTTATCAAATTCCTCTTTTGTTAACTTTTCAGATGTGATATCCCCGTTTTTACTTTTTAAAACATTTCCATTTTCCATTTGTTCATTTGAAATTAAATCAACTAATACCTTTTTTGAAATAGAATACTCTTTACTATTCTCTACAGTTTGTTCATTTTTCTGAATTTGATTCCCTACATTATTATTGTCTTCCAAATCACTTTTACTATACTTTTTATTATATAAATAATATAATCCTACACATCCAGCTGCAATTAACACTAAGCAAACTATAACACATATAACATTCCTTTTTTTCATATATATCCTCCTATTATTTTTATTTTTTCACTAAGTTTTTTTCTTTATACATCTTCATAAAATCTTTATCTATAAACTTATAATCATATAGTACTTTTGCGTGATTTTTTACTAAAACCTTATTATACACTATGTTGCCTGTTACTTTATCAATACATTTTTTAGATACTTGATTATTTCTATACATTACTCCGTTTTCATCTTTGGCAAAGTATGAAAAATCTTCTTTTATATGATATTTATATTTTTCTTTTTTATCAGCTCTTAATTCTCCCATTAAATATTCATCTGTTGTATAAACTATTAATTGATAGGTTGTATCTTTAGTATTATTTGTAAATTGATAATCAAGATTATTGTACATTATAGAGGTGCCTGTACCAAAAGGTACCTTTCTGCCAAAATCAGGAAACATATCAATTCCGTGATGATGGTGGTGTTCTACAATATCTAGTGAACTATGTAAAACCATCCAATGAATAAGGTTTGTAAATTGGCACATTCCTCCACCTATATCTCTATCAACCGATCCACTCTTTACGGTTAATCCTTCTAAATATCCCCTTTTTTTAGTAACAGGTCCTACCAATTTCCAAAAAGAAAATGTTTCTCCAGGTTTAATTAATATATTGGTAACTTTGGGTGCAGCTATAGATAAATTAACAGCTTTATTATTTTGTAAATTACTATCTACATTATTTAATTTTCTTCTTATTAATGAATTATGTTTATATATGAGATACGGAAGTTTTTCACTACCAAAATCTTTTGCAAACTTTTTTGATGACAGTATATCTTTTACATTTCGTTTCGATATTTCCTTCATTCTTGATATCTTGTATGTTAATGGACTAATTTGATAAAATCTTCTCAATTACTTTTCCTCTTTCTATAGTTTTTAAAATTAAAAACATTTTCTTATATAACAAAACCGGTAAAACTAAAATATAACCTAATAAATGTAAATTATTATGTATTAATATAATTATTATTTAGTTTTTATATAACTAACTCATAAATACGAGTATATACTAAAGGGAAAAAAAAATCAATACTACATAACAATATTTTTATATTTTATTAATCTAAATATTTATTAAAAAAATACCATTTTTCTATTTACATATTAGAAAATTAATGTTAGAATATAAGTAGAGATAACGAATTTTATGAAAATCTACAAGCATTGATACGGGAATCGGGAATCATACTTTGTGTTGAATGCTCTTCTTATCAGAGAATCCTAATGAGTATTGACAAGATGCCCACCTTTATATAAAGGGTTTTATCATTTATCGTTATCTCTTTTTTTATATGCATATAAAAAATATGGTGCCACTTTAGGTACCATATTTTTCTTCATTTTCATGCTTTTTTTCTTTTAACCTTGTAATTATTGAATAATCTGAAATCTTAAGATTTTCATTAATTCCAAGACCTATTTTAATATCACTACTAAAATTATGAAAATCACTTCCAACAGTTGGAATTAAATTATATTTGTCACATAATTCAAGAAGCTCTTCTCTTTTTTCAGCGCTATTGTGTGGATTATATACTTCTATTCCACAAAGTCCTGCTTTTTTAAATATGTTAATAAAAGCTTCTAAATCATTATTATTAAATTTAAGACTTTTTGGATGTGCAAGAACCGGAACACCACCACATTTAATTATTGTATCAATTAATTTTGTAGGCTCCATTTTTTCTCTTTCTACATACGCTTTTTTTCCAACATCAAGATACTTTGAATAGGCATGTACAGGTGATACGGCATATCCTTTTTTAAAAAGTGTATATGCAATATCGTATCTTCCAATACTTTCTTTTTTTACTTCTCTTACAACTTGACCTGAAGTAATATTAATTCCCATTCGATTTAATTTAGATATTATCTTTGTAACATTTTTCTTTCTGGTTATTTCGTACTCATCAAGAATTTTGTATATCTTCCGGTTAACAAAATATGCTGTAAAATGGCACACATGATTTTTTGATAATCCATATTCTAAAAGACTAGAACCGATTTCAATTCCTGGTATTATTTCAAGACTATTTTTAGCAATATTTCTTGCAATTTCAAGTGAAGAAAGATTGTAGTGTTCTGTAAGAGAAATAGTTCTTACATTATTTTCTATTGCACTTTTTACAATGCTTTCTACACTCTCTTTGCCATCTGAGAAATTACTATGAATATGTAAATCTATATATTGTGGATTCATTTTTTATCCCTCCTAAAATTATTTTAGAGATTATTATTAATTTATCCACATTATATCATTAAACTTTTTTCTTGTAAATATTTTTTATATATTATCAATTTGCCAATCAATTGGGGCAATTTTATTTTTTCTTAAAAATTCATTTGCTTTTATAAAATGATTGCACCCCTCAAATCCATAATGCACAGAGAATGGACTTGGATGTGATGAAGTTAAAACCAGATGTTTTGGATTTGTAATCAATGCCTGTTTTTTCTTAGCAAAGTTCCCCCAAAGCATAAATACCACAGGTTCTTCTTTTTTGTTTATCTCCTCTATTATTCTATCAGTAAATATTTCCCAACCTTTTCCTTGATGTGAGGCCGGTTTATCTTTTTCTACTGTAAGAACACTGTTTAACATAAGTACACCTTGTTTTGCCCATTTTAATAAATATCCATTGTTTGGAATATAGCATCCAAATTCTCTATTTAATTCTTTGTATATATTTACAAGTGAAGGTGGTGTTTTTATTCCAGGATTGACAGAGAATGCCATTCCATGAGCCTCTCCTTCACCATGATAAGGATCTTGTCCTAAAATTACTACTCGTATATGCTCATATGGTGTATTCTCAAGTGCAAAAAAGATATTTTTCTTTGGTGGAAATATTGTTTTAGTGGCATATTCATTTTCTACAAATTCATGCAATTTTTTGTAATATTCTTTATTCTTTTCTTCCTCTAAAATTTCGCTAAATTTTCCCATAAGTATTAGTCTCCTATCATTTTATAAATTATTTTAAAAATATAATATTATCTATATAAATATAATATCATAATTTAAAAGAAAATTAAATACATTTTTTAATTTATCTTTATGTTTTTCATTTTTAGAAGCATTCGTATATATTTTTTTGCTTTACTTAAGTTTGTAGCTCTTCCGTGTCCAGGATAAATCATTATATCATCAAACCTATCAAATATTTTTTGTATAGAGTTCACCATTTCTTCAAAATTTGCAGTTGCAAGATCACATCTTCCATAGCAATCATAAAATATAGTATCTCCTGTAAAAAGACAGTTACTAGTTTTTTCAAATAAACAAATTCCTCCTGCTGTATGACCAGGAGTATGTATTATTTCAAAATTTAATATTCCAACTCTGAAACAAAAATTGTCTTTTACTTTTGTTATATTGCATGAGCTTAAATCTTTTCTTTTTATCCCTTGTGCTATGCTATAATCTTCAACTTTTCCAATTAGCATATCATAATCATTTTCATGTATTAAAACTTCGCCTTTGGTATATTCATAAACCTCTTTTAAAGCACCTGTATGATCCCCATGTGCATGTGTTAAAACTATGTATTTTATGGATATACCAAGTTCTACAATCTTTGATATAATCTTATTTGCCTCATATCCAGGATCCACTATTATACCTTCTTTTTCAACATCATCATATACTATATATGTATTTGTAAAATGTCCAAGTCCTCCTACATTAACTCTTACATTTTCAATATTTATCATTTTTCCTCCCAAAGTTATTTTAAACGCTTTACTTCAAAAACACTATCAACTTTTTTTAAATTTCTAATTATTTTTTGTAATTGTGCTACATCTGATATATTTAAAGAAAATTCCATTATATTTTCTCTATCTTGTGTTGTCTTTGTATTCATTCCTTCAATATTTACTTTTAACTCATTTAATTTTGATATTACATCTGTTAATATGTTATTTCTGTTATTTGCTTTTACAACAATTTTTGTAGTAAATGAAGTATTGTTATTTTTTACCCAAGAAACATTTATTTTTCTTGAATTATTATTAAGTTTTGTAATGTTATGACAATTTAGAGTATGTACAGATACTCCATTTGAATTTGTTATATATCCTACAATTTCATCACCTGGTATTGGATTGCAACATTTTGCAAATTGTACCTTACAATTTGGTATATTTTCTACTATTACTAAATCAGAATTTGATTTCGACCTTAATGAAGAAGCTTTAGATATCCCTTCATTTTTTACTTCTATATTATCTTTTTTGTATGCCTCATTTAATTTATTCATCACCTTTAATGGGGATACGCTTCCAAATCCAATATTTTCATAACAATCATCTATTGTTTTAAAACTAAAGTTTTTTAACATTTCTTCTAAATATTTTTCTTTTGTAAGTTCATCTTTAGAAATTTTTTGTTTTCTTAAATATTTTTCAAAAATTTCCTTTCCATGTGCAATGTTAATATCTCTACCTTGTTTTTTTAAAAAACTTGATATTTTAGACTTTGCACTTGAAGTTTTTACGTATTTTAACCAATCTCTACTTGGTCCTTTAGAATTTTTTGATGTAATTATCTCAACAATATCTGTATTTGATAAAACAGTATTTATTGGTACCATTTTAGAATTTACTTTTGCACCTACCATTTGTTCAGCAATTTTTTGATGTATAGAGTATGCAAAATCAATTGGAGTTGAACCTTTTGGTAAAGATTTTATTTCTCCTTTTGGAGTAAAAACAAATACTTCTTCTCCAAATAATTCTGTTTTCATTTTACTCATATTTTCTGTTGTATCTTCTAATTCTTGTTGAAGTTCTAAAGCTTTCCTTATCCATATTAATTTTTTATCTGCATTATCAATTTTTGAAGTTTTTTCTTTGTATGAAAAATGGGCTGCTATACCTTCTTCTGCAACATTGTGCATATCCCATGTTCTAATTTGAACCTCAAAAGGCACTCCATTTGCACCAAACACAGTATTATGTAGCGATTGATACATATTTGTTTTTGGTACTGCAATGTAGTCTTTAAATCTACCTGGCATTGGCTTGTACATATCATGTACAATTCCTAATGCACTATAACAATCCTTTACAGAGTTTACTATTATTCTTATTGCAAGAAGATCAAATAAATCAGTTGCCTTACATCCCTTTTGTTTCATTTTTTTATATATACTATAGAAATGTTTTGGCCTTCCATATACTGTAGCTTCAATACCCTCTTTATCAAGAGCCTTTGTAATCTCAGCTATTCTTTCATTTATGTACGTTTCTCTTTCTGACTTTTTTTCATCTATTTGTTTTTTTATTTCCTGATATTCGTCTTTATATAACGTTCTAAAAGAAATATCTTCAAGTTCAGCTTTTAGTTTTGACATACCTAACCTATGTGCTATTGGTGCGTAAATATCTAGACACTCTTTTGCCATTTCTTTTGCAGTTTTTTCATCTACTTCTTTTATATTTTGCATATTATATAGTCTATCTGCAAGTTTTATAATTACAGTCCTTATATCTTTTGCAATTGCAATAAACATCTTTCTTAAAGTTTCAACGTCAACTTTTTTATTTCCATGTTTAAAATTAAAATATGATAACTTTGAAATAGTATTTACCATATTTACTACTTCCTTTGAAGATGCCTTTAACATATCTTCTTCGTTATATTCATCATATTTTATTACTTCATGTAAAAGAGCTGCGTATATTGATGTATCATCAAGTTTAAGCCCTGCAACATATTTAGCTACTCCAAGTGTATGTTCCATAACACTTTTTCCACTCATTCTTTTTTTATCTTTATATATCTTATTTGCATAATCTGTTACATTTTCTAATTCATTTTTTTTATATTTTACACCATTATCGTCCATCACTTTTGATAATGTATCTGCTATATTATTCATAATTTTTAGCCTCCTTTATACTAAAGAAGATTACTTTATTTCTTTTATACTTGTAACCATATAATCTATTATTTCTTGTTTGCTCTTGTCATTTTTATTTTTTTCTTTTTCTTCCCTTGTTAAATCAACAAAATATTTGTTTAATTCTGGAAGTATTGATATAGAATCAAGTGGATAACCAGGATTTCTTTTATTACTTGGTGTGTCTATAATATAGAAATGATTTTTCTTATACTTAAAAGTTTTCTCTTTATTTCCATTACATATTGCAATTCCATACACCCAAGTCGCCACTATTTTTCCTCCATTATCATGTGCTAACTTCGAATAATATTCTATCATTTCTTCATCAGATAACGACTTCCCATTTACACGCCTTACAAATACACCTGGTTGCTTTTCATCTGGAAAATCTTCAAAAAACAAATTATTATCCATTCCAATTGTAATCATTCCTGTTTTTTCGTTATATGCTTTTGCTTTTATAACAGCATTTTCTATAGCATTTTTTCCATTTTCTTCTACTTCTATTTTTTCTTTTAAATCATTAATGGTTAAAACATTTATTCCATTTTTTTCTAATTCCTCTTTATATGTATTAACTTTAGCTGGGTTAGTTGTTGCAAATAATACATTCATACAAAATTCTCCTTTTATATTTTATAACTTCTCACAAAATTCTTTTAACATAACTTTTTGATATTCATGATACATATTATCAATATGTTCTTCAGGTTTTGCCCATAAAATAGGATGATTTTTTTCTATAGGTTCACATACCTTTTCATCAAATTTAGCAGTATATATTGTAGCATTTATTTTTAAATAACCTCTACTAGAATTGTACTCATATGAAATTATATCATCAAATAATTTTATATCCTTTAATTTATATCCTGTTTCTTCAATCATTTCACGATTTAGCGTCTCTAATGCTGTTTCATTTTCTTCAGTACCACCGCCAAAGAAAAAATATTTTCCATCATTTGTAATAGCAACATTTCCATTATCATCACAAATCATAGCATATGCACATTTTCTTTCCCTATATTTTATACTAGGATTTTTTTTACATATTATCCTCTTTTTTTTATGAGTTCTCATATATATAAGTCTATAACATAAAACTAATTGAAAAGCCATAAATATCACTGAAAGTCCAAACATATATCTTAGTCCTTTTATAAACATGATTCCACAAAACGAAACACCAATTGCTTCTCCTAAAAATCTAACAATATACCTTAAATTTGTAAATTCTAATTGATACTTTGTATCCACTGAATTTATATATGGACCGTCACACACATTCTCATAAGCATCTCCAATAAAAATAGACCACGATATTGCAATAAATGTGATTAACATGCTGTTAGTAAGAAATGCAAGTAAATATCCAATAAATCTAATTCCGAATTTTATTGTCATCGTTATATAATCATTTTTAGGTGTTAAGAATTTAAGTGCTATTATTCCAAAGACATCAGCAGCAAGTCCTATTGCAAGGAAATAATTTGTAGCCAAGCTATCTGAAAAAGAATAATAATCCGTAAGAGTTAACATCTTTAAGCCAAGCGCTGTTGAGTTAGCTATTGTAGTTATAAAAACATAAATTAAATATATGGTTAATATTTTATCTTTTAATACTACATTTTTCATACTCATTTTGTTAACTTTATTACTTTTTATATTTAAATTCTTAATATTTACTGAAAATATTATAGCAATAAATAAAAATAGATTTGATATTATTAAACACATGTTATAATTTATAACATTACCTAATATATACTTTCCTATAAATATTCCACCAAATAAAATTCCTATATCTCTAAATAAATACTCAGTAAGCTTTCTTTTACTATATAAAGTATTACTTTTTTTAATTGTTGTTATTAATGGATATATACTAGTTATTACAATATATTCCATGACAAGATCAATGGCTATACATATATTAATTATATTATTTAATCCACTATGATTTAGAAAACAAATTAAAATTACATTTATAAATTTAATAATAAGGGCAACTATAACAGTATTCTTTAGTCTTTTTAGACCAATATATCTTCCTATAAATAATATTCCTAGTACACTTATACATGTCCCTATACTAATTATGCTACTAATATTTTCAATGCTAAAGCCATTATCTTGTAGCCATAATTGCCTAAAATTTCCCCATAATCCAATTGAAATGCTAAAAGCTGCCAGCATTATTAAGATAATATTTTCATTCTTTATTTTTTTCACTCTCAAACCTCTTTATATTCATTCTTGTTAACTTCGTTAATAACTAATTTAGGATATTATTACTATCCATTTACAGATTTTTTAAAATCTTGTAATATTAATTGTATAGTCCTTGGGGTTGTATATGTGTTAATATCAATACTACAAAGTACATCAACTTTATCACCAAGCCTAAGCTCATCTCTCCTATTTCCTTGAGAAAATGCTAATGCTTCTATCTGATACTTATCATCTCTTAATGTAAGTTTTAAGTGTTTTTCTTCTTTAATTGTTCTAATTGATTGTACTTTTAATCCTTTATACATAAATAAAGGCTCTCTGTTTGCTTGTCCATATGGTTTTAATATATTAATATCTTTTAATAAATTAACATTTAAATCTCTATAATCAATTCTTTCATCAACAGGAATTATTTGTTTTACTTCTCCTGTCATTGAGGCTGTTACAACTTTTTCAAATAAATCTGTAAATTCTTCAATCTTGCTTTCATCAATACTTAAACCTGCTGCAAGCTCATGCCCACCAAACTGAATTAAAGATTCCTTACATTTTGTTAAAGTATCATACAAAGAAAAACCTGTTGGACATCTTCCAGATCCTCTTACGACTCCATTTTCTTTTGTTAGTAAAATTACTGGTTTGTAATATATACTTACAAGCCTTGATGCAACTATACCTATTACTCCATTATGCCAATTTTCATTATATAGTACAATACTATTTTTTAAATCTAAATGATTTTTTTGTATCATTTTTTCAGCCGCATCAAATATTTTCTTTTCTACTTGTTGCCTTTTGGTATTTTGATTATTTAATTTTGTAGCCAAACTATCTGCAACGCTCTTGTCTTTCTCTAATAATAACTCAACTGCTACTCCTGCATTTCCCATTCTTCCACATGCATTTATTCGAGGAGCCATTCCGAAAGATACCATTGTACTATCTATATTTTTAAAATTAATAATATTAAGTAAAGATTTAAGTCCTAAATTTTTAGTTTCTTTCATCATTTCAAGCCCATACTTAGATATTATCCTATTTTCATCTACAAGTGGTACTATATCCGAAATTGTACCTACTGCAACAATATCTAAATATTTTAAGTAACTATCTTTTGGCATGTTATATTTTTGTGCTAATGCTGTTATACATTTAAATGCTACGCCAACACCTGCAAGCATAGAAAAAGTTTCATCATCCTTTTGTTTTGGATTTACAATACACACTGCCTCAGGTAATTTATCTGCACATTCATGGTGGTCAGTTATACACATATCAAGACCTATACTTTTTGCATAATTTACTTCTTCTACTGCTGTTATTCCACAATCAACAGTTATTACCAATTTTACTCCTTCATTTTTTATTTTATCTAAAGCTCCTGTATTTACACCATAACCTTCCATAAGTCTATCTGGTAGATAATAAATTACATTTATGCCAAGTTTTTTTAGAAATTTATACATTACAGTTATACTAGTTATACCATCAACATCATAGTCACCGTATATACATATTTTTTCATTATTTTCTTTTGCTTTATTAATTCTTTCAACAAATTTTTCCATATCTTTCATTTTATATGGATCCTTTAAATCTTCAATTGTTCCATTTAAAAACATATCAACATCTTCAATTTCTCTGGCTAAAATTAGTTTTGCAAGCATCTCAGATATGTTATATTTCATTACTAATTCATTAATCTTTTCTTTATCATATTTTTTTACACTCCATACTTTTTGCATAATATCTCCCTTCTAAAAAATATATAATTTAACACTTACATTTTACTACAAAATATAATAAAAATAAAGGGAATTTTACAAAAAATATTTAGATAAAAAAGTTTAAAATTAATAATTTATATTTAAGTATCAATTACTATATTTGCAAACATTTTTTGAATACTTCATTTTATTTGACAAAACCAACTCATAAATATAATAATAAAAGATAAATTAAAAGGAATGAGAACTGTAAAATACAGAATTCATTCCTAATTTATTATTTTATATAACTTTGTCCAAATATAAGTTTTATAAGATGATCACATAATTCTTGTGAAGTCATACCACTGCTATCTTTAATCCAATATGTAACTGATGATATTACAGCACCTGCATAAAACTCTGCCACTAGGTTTATAGGTACTTCATGTTTAACTCCACTTTTTTCTTCTTTTTGCAGCATTTTATAAATATACAACACACATGTACTATTAAACATTTTATAAAAACTAGTATTGTCGTTTTTTATAAGCATGGCTTTAAACTTTTCCTTGTTTCCTTCAATATAACATACTAATGCCATTATCATATTTGTATAGAATTCATGTATACTTGTATAATTTGCAGGTTCCATTTTTTCAGTGATTTCTTTTTCAGCTTCTTTTATGCAATATTCAAGTAAATCATATTTATCATCAAAATGACTATAAAATGTTGTTCTATGAACCATTGCAACATTACATATATCATTTATTTTTATTTCTTCAAACGACTTTTTAGTCATCATTTCAAGCAAAGCTTCTTTTAACAATTTTAAAGTTCTTGTTTTTCTTAAATCTTCCATTTTTATCACCATTTACATTTTATAACATTTTTATACAATTGTAAAGATAATATACAATTGTATATATACTTTTGCATATGTTATATAGATAGTATACATTTGTATATAAAATGTAGTGGTATTTTTCAGAAAAAAATATATAATATCCTAGCGAGGTGAATTTTAAATGAAAGATACAAAAGCAATGAAAATAATAATATTAGTTGCAGTAATAATCATACCAATAATGTATAGTTTCTTTTACCTAAAAGCCTTCTGGGATCCATATGGTAATCTTAAAGATATGAAGGTGGCTATTGTAAATCTAGATGAAGGAGAAAATAACGAAAATCTTGGTAATGATTTAGTAAATAACTTAAAAGAAAAGGATGTAATGACATTTACGGAACTTAAAGACAAAGATAAAGCATATGACGAACTTGTAGATGGAAAATATTACGCAACAATTACTATACCTAAAGATTTTACGACTTCTTTAAATAATGCTGATAAAAAAGATAGAAAAACTGTTACTTTAACTTACTCTCCAAACCAAAAGAGTAATTATCTTGCATCTCAAATTATTGCAAAGGTAGTTACAAGTGTTGAAAGTGAACTTAAAGGACAAATAAGTCAAAAAACTGTTTCAAAACTTTCTGATAAACTAAACGAAGTTCCAGATAGTTTACAAAAAATTTCTGATGGAGGTGCTAAACTTCAAGATGGTGCTCTTACTTTACAAAATGCAATGAATACACTTTTATCAGGTACCAATACTTTAAAAGAAAATTACACAACATTTGATAATGGTGTAACTTCATGTTATGATGGTTCAATAAAATTAAATAATGGTATTATTTCATTATCAAAAGGTATAAATTCAATATCTGATGGTATAAATTTATTAAATAATAGTACAAAAAATATTTCAACTCTTACATCAAGTGCAAATACAATTGCAAATAATACAAATGCTCTTTCAAATGGTATCTCATCATATGTAGATACTGTAAATAACTCACTTAATGGAGTATCTTCTCAAGTATCCACAGTATCAGCTGATGTGCAAAAGTTACTTGCATCTAATCCAGAATTATATGCAAATTCTAACTTTCAAAAATTATTAGGTGATTTGAATGGAATATCTACTTCAACGTCACAAGTAGCAAAATTAAAAGAGGCTGGAAATGATATAAAAGCAAACACAAGTAACTTAAATACAGCTATTTCAACATTTAGTAGTAAAGCTCAAAGTTTAAATAACTTACAAGCTGGCGTAAGTACTCTTGCAAATGGCGTGAATAGTTTAAAACCAGGTAGTGATGAACTTGTAAACGGTAGTTCAAATTTAAATCAAGGATTAAATAAATTAAATGATAGTTCAAAACAAATACTCGATGGAATTAATACCTTAAATAATGGTGCAAGTCAGATATCAAGTGGTAACACTGAACTTGTAAATGGTATAACTACTTTTAAGAATGAAATTGATACTTCAAACGAAAATACTAAAGAAGAACTTAAAAATTTAGATGGTCTTGATGAATATGTAAAAAATCCTGTTAGCATCAATGAAGAAGATTTTGGTGAAGTCTCTTCATATGGTGTAGGATTTGCTCCTTATTTCATGTCAATTTCACTATGGGTTGGTGGTTTAATACTTATTATAGTATTATACTTTGATCCAGATGATAGATTTAAAAAACTTGGAAGAAACGCAAATAATAAATTCTTAAGAACAGCTCTATATGCTGTAATTGGTGTAGCTCAAGGTATTGTTCTTGGAGTTGTACTAAAATTAACTCTTGGATTTAGTACTACAAATTTACTTTTATATTATTTATCTTGTGTACTAATTTCTCTTACTTTCTTAAGCATAATACACTTCTTACTTGTTTACTTTAAAGATGTTGGTAAATTCTTAAGTATACTATTTTTAGTATTACAACTTGCAGCAAGTGGTGGTACTTTTCCAATAGAAACTGTACCTAAAGCTTTTCAAGCAATATCACCATTTATGCCAATGACATATTCTGTAAGACTTGTAAAAGAATGCATTATAACAGCTAATTCTAGTATGATTATAAAAAATGTAATTATACTTGCTTCTATAATGATATTCTTCTTTGGTATTTCATTTATTATTGATTTAATAAATAAAAACAAAGCTAAAGAGAGTAATTAAAAAGCAAGAAAAACAAGGCATGTAATTAATTTGGTTACTTGCCTTGTTTTTTATTATTTTAAATTTAATTTATACCACAAGAATATTCTGTGCTACTTGATATATAGTCTAAGTCGAAAAACTAAATAGCCATCGTGCCATGTTCTGTTTCCTACACTACGACATGAAACAGA
>FR891254.1:0-10684 GCA_000433755.1 Clostridium sp. CAG:465
TTTCATCTTCTTTTCCTCCTACTTTTTTTCATATATATTAGATCATTTACCTCTTTATTACTACAATTTTATTATACTACTTTTATTACATTTTGTCAACATTTTTATGTAATCTATGTTCTGAAATACATTTATTGAACTAATTCACCCTTTAAAACAATTCTAGCACTTGCATTATAATTACAAGTTATAAGTGTTATTTCTCTTTTATCTGAATTATTTATAACCTCTATACTTGTTGGCGTTACAGTCTGTTTAGATGTAATTTTATAAACATATGTTGCTGTTTTTGTTGTAACTTTTACCTCGTCACCTATATTTACTTTATTTAAATTTCTAAATATTTCTGTATAAATGTTATTATGAGCCGCAACACTAAAATTACCTACTTGACCTGGCATAGCAGCTCCTTTAAACATTCCTATATAATTTTTTAATGTTTGATTATCAGTTCCTTCTTTTACAATTCCTTTTATACCTTGGGATGGAATCTGTAATACAGCAATAGAATTTCCTGTTACAGTATCATCTGTTTTTTGTGTATCACCTGATGCTGCATTTTCTGTTCCACCGGCCTCACCATTAAATTCAACATTAATCAAGGCTTGTATTTCTTTTTCTTGTTTTTTATCTCTAAACCAGTTTTTTACAAATATCGCACCCGCCGATACAACTATTATAAATAGTACTAAAATAATAATTTCTTTTTTCTTTATTTTCATATTCTCTACCTCTTTACATATGAATATATTTTAACACATATAAATAATCAAGTCAACAAAATTAAATGGTTTTTATTAAGGGATTTTTTTATATCATTATTCTTTTGTTTACATATTTTTGAAATACAATTGACATTTTACATGTAAAATTATATAATGTAGACATTATTCTACAAAATTAATCATATTTTGAGTAAAAAAATATAATCATATTAATAGGAGAGTCAAAATGGACATAAATATATTTAATATTATAATTTCGTTAATAACAATTCTAATATCATATATTTTAATATCATTAGTTATAAAATTCTTGCTTAAAGTATTCAATAACTATGAATATAAAAACTATTATTTATTACTTCCAACATTTTTTTCTATGGGAAGTTTTAGCCTAGGTTTTTTAATATGGTATTACATTATAACTTATATATTTAATATTGATATTATAGAAGTAATTATTTCTTTTATTATAAAAGAACCATCTATACCTAACGTAATGATAGTATCTTCTTTTATCACATTATTTATTTGCTTAATACTTCAAAGTCTATCAATCTTAACAGTAAATATAGACTATAAAAAATTAACTGGAAACACTAGATTTGCTTTTAAAAAATTATTTAAAATAAGGGAAATTACAAATAAAAATTTAACACTAAAAGATGATCCAGATAAAATAAGCCCTATTACTGCATTTTTTATAAGCCTACTTACATTTTTTATCATCTGTATATTTGTTTTAATTTTGTTTTTTATAGGATATTTAATAAGCAGAAAATTAGTATAAAAATTTGAAAATCACAAGGACTTGAAACACTCTAAGTTCTTGTGATTTTTATATAAACTAATTAAGCGCCTAAGTTTTTTAACATATCGCCAAATTTTGCATATAGTTCTTTCTTTAAAGCAGTATTTTCACTCTTTTCCAAATATTTATCTTCTTTTAATAATTCTTTAGCTGCTTTTTGTGCATTTTCTAATACCTTAATATCTTTTAGTAAATCTGCAAGTTTAAATTCAGGTAACCCTGATTGCCTTATTCCAAAAAAATCTCCTGGACCTCTTAATTCTAAATCTTTTCTTGCTACATCAAATCCGCTATTACTTTTTTCCATTATTTTTAATCTTTCTCTTGATGTAACAGATTTATTATTTGATTTTAAAATACAATAAGATTGAAACTGTCCTCTACCAACACGACCTCTTAACTGGTGAAGTGCTGCGAGACCAAACCTATCAGCGTTTTCAATTATCATAAGTGTTGCATTACTTACACTTATTCCAACTTCTATTACTGTAGTTGATATCAATATATTAATTTTGTTTTCTTTAAATTTTTGCATTATTTCATCTTTTTCTTTATTCTTCATCTTCCCATGAATAAATGCAACACTATAATCTTTAAAATATTCATTTTTGTATTTTTCATAAATTTTTTCTACTGACTTTAAATTTAATTCTTCATTTTCTTCAACAAGTGGACATACAACATATGCTTGTCTTCCCTCATCAATATTTCTTTTCATAAAATTAACAATTCTTTGTTCATAACTTTCATCTACAGCATATGTTTTTACAGGTTTTCTACCTGGTGGCATTTCATCTATTACGGACAAATCAAGATCACCGTAAAGCATAATTGCAAGTGTTCTTGGAATAGGAGTTGCTGTCATAACTAATGTTTCCACAGATTTCCCTTTATTAGTTAACTTTAATCTTTGTTTTACTCCAAATCTATGTTGTTCATCAGTTATAACGAGTCCTAAATTATTAAATTCTATACCATCTTCTATTAAAGAGTGTGTCCCAATAATTATATCTATCTCTTTATTTACTAGTTTTTCACATATGATTCTTTTGTTTTTCTTCGTTGTACTTGATGTAATAATATCTGATTTAATTCCAAGTTTTTCAAAATACTTACTGAGTTCATCAAAGTGTTGATTTGCAAGAATAGTTGTAGGAGCCATCATTGCGGCTTGATATCCATTTTTAACTGCAATATACATTGAAATTGCAGCAACCATTGTTTTTCCACTACCAACATCTCCTTGTATCAATCTATTCATAACTCTATCGCTTAACATATCTCTTTCAATTTCATCTACCACTCTTTTTTGTGCATTTGTTAAAGAAAATGGTAATAATTTCAAAAATTTTGATATATCTACTTTTTTAAATTTATTTGTTTTTTTTACTAAATCTGAACTTTCCTTTACAGACATTAGTGCAAGTTCAAGTAAAAATAATTCATCAAATATAAGTCGATTACGAGCATCATTTACTGCATTAAACGTTTTTGGAAAATGGACATTTTCTGTAGCATAATTAATTTCACAAAGCCCATATTTTTTTCTAAAGTCATTGCTTAAAAATTCAGGTATGATTGGCTTTTGCTTAAATACATCGTTTTCTAATTTAAACAAATAATTTTGCGTTATGCCTGCTGTTAAAGGATATATTGGATAAAGTCCTTGAATTTTATCAATATCATTTAAATTATATATTTGAGGAGACTCCATTGAAACCATTCCGTAATTTTTTACTGCTTTACCATAAAATAAATATTTATCACCTTTATGAAGTTTGGTATTTATATACTTTTGGTTAAACCAAGTCATCTTGCACTCTCCAGTTTCATCATATACAAAAGTTGAATATATAGTAAGGTTTTTCCTTATTCTTTGTATATGGATACTATCGCTTAGTGTTCCAATAAACAAATAACTTTCTCCATCTATAAACTGTATAATATTTGAAAGTTTAGTTCTATCTTCATAATTTCTTGGATAATATTCAATTAAATCTTTTATATTGTATATTCCCATTTTATTTAAAAGTTCAGCTTTTTTAGGGCCTACACCTTTTATATACTGAATATTTTTATCAAATTCAAATTCTATATTTTGACTCATATAACCACCAATAAAATTATATCAAAAAACATTTGTTTATTCAATACTTTATTACAAGTTTAAAAAAAGACATAATAAAAGCAAGTGAAAAATTTCACTTGTTTTTATTATAGTATTACTTGTTAAGTAGATCAAAATAAAGATTAACCTTATCATCTTCCGTCAGATGATTAAACATTAATTTTATAAATTCTCTATCTACTTTAACATATCTTAAATAATCCTTAAGTCTATATACCTCAATTTTATTTAACACATATGTATCCCCAACTTCTTCCATAATATAGTTTATAATTTGATAATTATACATTTTTAAAGCCATGGATAAAAAAGTTTCATTATTTTCGGGATAGTCTTTGTTTTCGAAGCTGAATTTATGCTTTTTGGCAAGGTCCAATATGTATCTAAACATTTCATGATTGCTTTGAATTAAAGCCTTTTGATATAGAATATTTAAATCATTTATTTTACTATCAAATACATATTCATATTTATCAATGATTTTAAAAAAATTTCTAGAAATGGCAGCTTGCATAATATATATACTCTCATAAATTGAAAGCTTTCCACATTTTTTGAGTACCATTAAAAAATTCTCTTCATTTTTTTGCTTATTAGTACATATCTGATCAGCTATAGCTTTAATTCCTCCACGTATTGACTTACACATTAACATTCCTCCAAATTTTCTTTAGAATTTATATTTTTTACAGTGCTATTATACCAAACCGTTAAAATTATGTCAAGTGGAAGTCCTATTTTTATATATAAAAAATCTAGTCAGTAGTTATACCACTAAACTAGATTTAATTATCTTTTATTTTATCAATTCAAGTATTTTTTCTGGGCTTTCAGAAACAATCATATAAACATAGTTACCTTTTACACCAATTTCCCTATTTTTAACCAATTCATATTGATCTGGAAGATAAGTTTTCCACTGTTCTTCATATTCACTACCATAACTTTCAAGTGCAAGTTTTACATCTTGTATGTTATCTAAATCTGTTTGAATTACAACATACATACCTGATTTAGTATGAACAATAGGTTCTCTTCCAATTATATTTTTAATTTTAGATTTATCAATTAAAAATTTGGCTGAAGCTTCATCATCCGTTATAGCATTCATTTTTAAGGATTCAAACTCATTAGTTTGCTCTATTTTTTTATCGAGCTCATCTAAAGAAATAGAAATATTTTCATCTTTATTTGATATACTATTGTTATAATTTAAAAATATCACTAAAGCAATACCTATAATTATGACTAAAACTATAGAAATAATTATCAATATGATGTTTCTTTTTTTCATTTATTCCACCTCATACTCTATTTATTTAAAATTTCAAGTAAGAATTTATTTACAATACCTGGATTTGCTTTACCATGAGTTTCTTTCATAACTTGACCAACTAAGAAGCCTATTGCTCTATCTTTTCCTGCTTTGTAATCTTCAACTGATTTTGGATTTGCAGCAACAATCTTTTCAACTATCTCTTTGATAGCTCCTTCATCAGACATTTGAGTCATACCGTTATCTTCAACTATTTTCTTTGCATCTTTTCCTGTTTCATACATTTCATCAAATACTTTTTTAGCAATTTTTGAACTAATAGTTCCTTTATCTATAAGTTCAACTAAGTGTGCTAAATTTTCCGGTGTTACTTTTGAATTTTGAATTTCAATTTCATCATCATTTAACTTTTTAGTAAAATCAACCATAATCCAGTTAGAAACTGCTTTTGGATTATTACATATCTTTGTTGCTTCTTCAAAGAAATTAGCTGTATTTTTTGAAGATGTAAGTATCTGTGCATCATATTCTGGAAGCTTGTATTCTTTTACATATCTTTCTTTTCTAATATGTGGAAGCTCTGGTAAGTTATTTTTTATATTTTCGATATACTCATCAGATAAAACAATTGGTGCAAGGTCTGGTTCTGGGAAGTATCTATAGTCATTTGCATCTTCTTTTGTACGCATAGCATAACCAATACCTTTTGCATCATCAAATCTTCTTGTTTCTTGGTAAATAACTCCACCATTTTCTAATTCTTCAATTTGTCTTTTTGTTTCAAATTCTATAGAATCTTTAATTGATTTAAATGAGTTCAAGTTCTTAGTTTCTGTTCTTGTACCAAATTCAGTGCTTCCTTTTTTTCTTACAGATAGGTTTACATCACATCTTAAAGATCCTTCTTGCATCTTACAATCACATACTTCAAGATATTCAAGTATTGATTTTAAAGTTTGCATGTACATAACAGCTTCATCTGCTGTTCTTATGTCTGGTTCTGACACTATTTCTATTAAAGGAACGGCACATCTATTCATATCAACTAAAGTTGCTCCTGTATATGCATCATGTATAAGTTTTCCGGCATCCTCTTCGATATGAATTCTTGTAATTCCGACTTTTTTCTTGTAACCATCAACGTTAAACTCTAAATATCCATGTTCACATAATGGTAAATCATATTGTGAAGTTTGAAATGCTTTTGGTAAATCTGGATAAAAATAATTTTTTCTATCTTGCTTAGAAAATCTTGATATTTCACAATTTGTTGCAAGTCCTGCTTTTACAGCATATTCTACAACTTTTTTATTTAATACAGGAAGTACTCCTGGCATTCCTGTACAAATTGGACAACAATGAGTATTTGGATCAGCTCCAAACTCTGTTGAACAATTACAATATATTTTTGTATTAGTTGAAAGTTCAGCATGAACTTCAAGACCAATAACTACTTCATAATCATCTCTCATTATTTTACCTCCTCTAATAGTTCTTCATGTTTATTTGTTACATAACTTACTAAATCTTTTAAATCAACAATGTTAGCCTCAGCCTCAGAAGAAATTTTTACTTCAGCTTTTTTATTTTCTAAGTTACGAGGACTTATTACTACTCTAATCGGTGCCCCTATTAGATCTGAGTCTTTAAATTTAACTCCTGCACTCTTTTTTCTATCATCTAGTAAAACGTCAAATCCTTTTTCTTTTAAAGTAGAATATAACTTATCACTCTCTACTTTTACTTCTTCATTTTTAGTATAGTCAATTGGACAAATATGAATATCAAATGGTGCAATACTTGCAGGCCAATTTACAGCACTTTCTGTTCCTCTTTTTTCTAGAACTGAAGCCATTAAACGCCCAACTCCAATTCCATAGCAACCCATTATTGGATTGTTAATTTTTTCATTTTCATCTGCATATGTCATTTGCATCATTTTTGTATATTTTGTTCCAAGTTTAAATATATTACCTACTTCAATTCCTTTTTCAATTTTTAAAGACTTTTTGTTACATACAGGACAATAATCATCATCACAAACTTTTGCAACATCAATATACTCTACATCACCAATATCTCTTTTAATACTAAGTCCAGTATAGTGATAGTCTACTTCATTTGCACCAAAGACAAGACTTTTTTCATTTTCCAGTGATTTATCAAATACAACTATAGCATTTTTTGTTAAATTTTTTGGGCCCACAAATCCATATGTTATATTATCCTCTTTTTCCTCTTTTCTTGGTACTAATTTTTCATCATCTACTTTTAAGAAATTACGAAGTTTTGTTTCGTTAACCTCTTTATCAGCACGTATAAACACAACAATAATTTCATTTGTATCAAGTCTTGTATAAATAACTGCTTTACCCATTTTTGATATATCAATACCTGTAAACTCATGAAGCGCCTCTATTGTTTTTATTCCTGGAGTATGTATTTTAGTAAGGTTTTCCTCTTTAGAAGATGAAATATCATATTTACTTGTGTATGCAACTTCCATATTAGCGCTATATCCACAATCCTTACATATTACAATTTTATCTTCCCCAGCATCACATAAAAGCATAAATTCATGAGCACCATTTCCACCCATCATACCAGTATCAGATGCTACAGCTACAGTTTCAGGAATACCAACTCTTCTATATATGTTTTCATATGCATGATAGAATTTATCATATTCTTCATTTAAGCTTTCTTCTGATGTATGAAAAGAATATGCATCTTTCATTGTAAATTCTCTAACACGGATAAGACCTGCACGTGGTCTTGCCTCATCTCTAAATTTAGTTTGAATTTGATAAACACTAAATGGATATTTTTGATAAGACGTTGCCTCATTTAAAAGTGAAAATACAGTTGCTTCCTCATGTGTCATTGAAAGTACCATATCAACATCATTTCTATCTTTAAATCTTAAAAGTTCAGAACCAACACTATCATACCTTCCTGACATATCCCATAGCTTTTTTGTAGCTACAAGTGGCATAAGTATTTCTTGAGAGTCAATATTATTCATTTCTTCTCTTATTATATTTTCTATTTTAGATGTAACCCTTTTTGCAAGTGGCAAAAGTGTATAAATTCCACTTGCCATTTGCTTTATATATCCACCCTTTATCAAAAGTCCATGTGATTTTACTAAAGCTTCACTTGGCCATTCTTTTTTTGTATTTGCTATAAGTTTTGATTGTAACATATTATCCCCTTCCTAAATATTAGGTTTTTTATCATGAAACTGTGTATTTTGCTCATATGTATATGCAACTTGAAGCAATTTTTCTTCATCAAATGATTTTGCAATAAATTGTAAACCAATTGGCATATTATTTGATGCAAATCCACCAGGCACAGATATTGCTGGTAATCCTGCAATATTTACTGGCACTGTAAATATATCTTCTAAATACATTTCAAGTGGGTTAGTTGAGTGTTCACCCATTTTAAATGATGTATTAGGTGCTGTAGGTATCATTATTACATCACAACTTTCAAACGCTTTTTTGAAGTCATTTACTATAAGCGTTCTTACTTGTTGTGCACGTTTGTAATATGCATCGTAATAGCCTGATGATAATACATATGTACCTAGCATAATTCTTCTTTTTACTTCATCACCAAAACCTTCAGTTCTTGATTTTGTATATAAATCAATTAAATCAGAAAATTCTTTTGCTCTGTGTCCGTATCTTATTCCATCATATCTTCCAAGATTTGATGATGCTTCAGCTGTAGCTATAATGTAGTATGTTGCAAGAGAATATTTTGCATATTCAAGTTTTACATTTACAATATTAGCTCCTAAATCTTCTAATGTTTTTATAGATGTATCATATGCTCTTTTTACATCTTCATTTATTCCATCATTTACAAAATCTGATGGTACAGCTATATTCATTCCTTTTACACTATTTACTAAAGCTTTTGTATAATCTTTCTTTTCTAAATCAGCAGATGTAGTATCTTTACTATCATGTCCTGCTATTACATTTAGCATTAAAGCTGCATCCTCAACAGTTTTTGCAAAAGGTCCTATTTGATCTAGAGATGATGCAAAAGCAATTAATCCATATCTTGATATTAATCCGTAAGTTGGTTTTAAACCTACAACACTACAATATGATGCTGGTTGTCTTATAGATCCACCTGTATCTGAACCTAAAGCAGCATAAGCCATATCAGCAGATACTGCTGCAGCACTACCACCACTTGATCCACCTGGTACTCTATTTACATCCCATGGATTAGCAGTCTTTTTAATGTATGAAGTTTCTGTAGATGATCCCATTGCAAATTCATCCATATTTGTTTTACCAAGCATAATTGCTCCAGCTTCTTTTAGTTTTTCAATAACTGTTGCATTGTATATTGGTACAAAATTTTCTAACATTCTTGAAGCACATGTAGTTTTAACATTTTCAGTACATATGTTATCTTTTATTGCAATTGGTACTCCACCAAGTATACCGATATCTTCTCCATTATCCAATCTTTTTTGAAGTTCTTCAGCTCTTTCATATGCTTGTGTCTTTGTTAAAGTTATATATGCTCCAACTTTTGGTTCAACTTCTTCAATTCTTTTATATACACTATCTAACACTTCTTTGATAGTTACTTTTTTTTCTTTTATATCACTTGCTATACTACTTAAAGTTTTACTATATAGTTCCATTTTATCACTCCTATTCTACAGTTTGAGGTACACTTACACATCCAGCTTCTTTTTCTGGTGCATTTTTTAATATCAATTCTCTATCATAAGATTTTTCTACATTATCCTCTCTAAATACATTTTTTATATCCAAAATATGTGCAGTAGGTTTTACTCCCTCTACATCAACTTTTGATAGCTGATTTGCAAACTCAACTATACTTGATAAATCATTTGTTATTTTATCAAGTTCTTTATCATCAAATTCTAATCTTGATAACTTTGCAAGATGTTTTACCTCTTCTTTTGAAACACTCATTTTATCTCCTCCATTCAATTAAAATTTCCTCTTTATTATACTTTAAATAGATAAATAAGTCAAGGTAAAATGCACTGATAGAGCTAAGTTTATATATTTTTTTGTATGTTAAAATTCGAGAAAAAAGAAAAAAGCCGCCATAGATTAAAGCGACCTTTCTACAAAATTTATTCATTACTTAATTCTTCAGTTGTTTCTTCTACACTTTCTTCAACTTGAGATTTAGGCATAGACGTACTTCCGAATGAAAATATTTTCTTTTCAGCTCTTGATTTTTCTTCAAATTTTTTGTTAAATTCTGCTTTTGCATTATCTAAAGTTTCTTGCATTGCAAAAAACATTTCTTCAACATCTTCTTTAGTAAAATCATACGCACTACTTCTTGACATTGGTTCTAATATTTGTATATCATGCATTACTTTATTTACCCTTTTACCTGCATTTTCCATAAATTTCATTCTTTTTTCTTCATTTATTTCCATATCAATTCTCCCTCCAAATTTCGACATATTTGTTATATCATAAAGAAAAAATTAAATCAAGAAGAAAAATAAAAAAATTATACTAAATATTTTTTATTATTATTCTAAATTAAACCTTTCCTTATCCACTTCATAATTTTGTAAATAACAATTTTTTTAAATATAATATATCCGTTTTTATTTACTATTGACAAATATTATATAATAACTTCACAAGAATACATAAACCTACTATATAATTTAAGAAGGAGCTTTTTATGTTTAATTATTATTTTTCAAAAGGAAAGAA